>JBBIKX010000028.1:0-16890 GCA_037445205.1 Candidatus Wildermuthbacteria bacterium | reverse complement strand
CTTAAAATAGACAACGTGGCGGCGGAAACGAAAGAAGTAAACGTGGCAGGCAGTGCGAGTCAGCTGGTCGCTTTCAATGTTATCGCAGACAAACCGGGCATGCACGTTGCCAGCGTGGAAAACATGCCAGTTCCTTTTTTAGTTAAGGCGGTATCGTCGCCTACTTCATCAACATCTTCAACGTCACCGACATCTTCATTGCCTCCGACTCCGCCACCTGCCCCAACCCTACAAATAAATTGGATTCTGATTGGTGGCATTACAGGAGGTGTGATAGTAGTAGGGTTAATCATCTTCATCGTCATAAGAAGGCGTCACTACTACGATTAAGATTTTAAGGCGTAATCTACTGTCTTGTATCCTCATCCTTGTGGGAGCTATTGCGTTATGCTCTTGTTCTGCTCCTACACAAGAGGCAATACAAGTTAGTCCAGTTTCGGTTAGAGTAATAGCTACCCGTGGTTTCGGGCAGGAGTTGATATTCGATAAGCTGGTTCAAATTGGCGCTGGAGCCACAGCTATGGATGCCTTGAAAAGAGTGGCGGAGGTAGAGACCAAATACGGCGGCGGATTTGTCAGTTCTATAGATGGTGTAAGCTCACAATATGGCGGAGCAAATTCCTCCAAGAGAGATTGGTTTTTCTATATTAATGGAGTTGTCAGCAACGTAGGTGCCGGAGATTACGTACTCCGGGATGGTGATATAGAGCACTGGGACTTCCATGACTGGAGCTTCCACCCCTTTATTCCGGCTATCATCGGTGCCTTTCCCGAGACCTTTCAACAGGGCTTCCAGGGAAAAACGAGCCCGACTCTTATTGTCTATTCCGGGGATTTCAAACAGGCTGCTGAAGTCCTGGCGAGGCAGCTCAGCCAGTTAGGAGTGGCTAATGTCGGTATCAGATTGTCGGGGGCATTACAGGAGAAAGAAAAGATAAGCTCAAATCTAATTCTGCTGGGTACGATGAATAACGAGCTTACCGCAGAGTTAAACAGCAACTGGCGACGGCTCGGGTTCTTCTCCTATATAGAAGAGGGCGTTATTGTGACGTTAAATGCCAAAGGCGAGGTGTCTAATCGCTATGCCGTAGAAGCCGGGCTGATTCAGGCAACACAGAATCCGTGGAATTCGAAAGGCACCGGTGCGGGCGAAAATGTGGTCTGGATGATGACCGGCACTGATGAGAGTGGTATAGAAGGAGCTGTAGACGTGCTCATAAATCGCCCATCTGAACTCCGCTATGCATATGCGGCTGTCGTGGTTAATGGTCAGATAATGAAGGTGCCGCAATGATAAGCCTGCGATACAGGGATAAAGGAACCGGTATTCACAAGCTCAATCCATTCGCCAAACTTGCCTGGCTTGTCAGCATTTTTGTGCTTGCCTTAATCTTCAATCACCCCCTATATCTCCTCGCCCTGTTTCTAGCCACTATACCACCGATAGTAGCTGCGAAAGTATGGCGTGAGTGGCTTGCCTCGATGAGGTTTGCCCTGTACTTCTCTCTGGTCATAGTGATAATCAATATGCTGGTCAGCTATCATGGCTCTCACATCTTGTATCAAGCTCCCTTCAAACTGCCGGTAATGGGGGTTCCGACAATAACTCTAGAAGCTATTGTGTTTGGACTAGGCATGGCACTACGGTTGTTGATTATAATATCGGCATTCGTCCTGATTAATCTCACCGTTCATCCTGACGATATGATGCTGGCGATGATAAAGATAAGGTTGCCTTACAAATCGGTGTTAGTGACTTCGCTTTCCACCCGGTTCATACCCACCCTTATTGACGACACAGAGCGTATCCGGGATGTCCAAAGGTCAAGAGGGTTGGAGCTGGACAAGGGGAAGCTGGTCCAGCAAATCAAAAACTACTCTGCCATTATCATTCCCCTGCTCTCCAACTCTCTGGACAGAGCCGTCCAAGTGGCTGAGGCAATGGAAGCCAGAGCCTTCGGTTCCGGCAATAGGAGAACCTACTACCGGGAGATTAGACTCAGCAAGCTCGATGTTCTCACGCTAGTCGGTAGCATTTTCCCCCTCGTCTTGGGAGTCGTGATGTGCTGGCGTGGACAAGGTAGCTATACGTACTATCCCACTCTGGGAGGGATTAGTCTGGATATTCTTGAATTAACTTTTCTGGTATTGCTTGTTTTTTCGGTATCCAGCTTAGTGCTGTGGGCATTCATAAAAAAGAGATTGGAAATTGATTAAGTTAAGCGATTTTACCTTCTGTTATAATGACGCTGAAAAGCCCGCCCTCCAAGAGATAAATCTTGAGATTCCTGATGGCGAGTTTGTGCTGATGACCGGTCCCTCGGGTGGAGGTAAATCTACCCTCTGCCGCTGCCTTAACGGGCTCGTGCCGCATTTCTACGGTGGTAAGCTAAGCGGACGGGTTGTGGTACAGGGACTAGACACCAGAAACCACTCCCCTAAAGAGCTAGCTACCAAGGTGGGTATGGTATTTCAGGACCCAGAAAACCAGCTCGTAGCTATGGATGTGGAAAGGGAAATCGCTTTTGGCCTGGAAAATCTCGCCTTCTCTAAAAAGGTGATTGTTAAAAGGATTGAAGAATCACTGGATACACTCGGTATCTCCCATCTCCGGCACCGTGCGGTGCACGAACTTTCCGGTGGAGAGAAACAGAAGATAGCAATAGCTTCTGTTTTGGCCCTACATCCTGATATTTTGGTACTGGATGAACCGACTTCGGAGTTGGACCCCCGGAGCGCTGAAGATGTGCTTTCTATCTTGCAGCGGTTGAATGACGAGTTAGGGCTCACCATTGTCCTAATTGAGCACCGGCTGGACAGGGTGGTTCAGTATGCCAATAGGCTGGTGGTAATCGACCAGGGCAAAATCATTGCCAACGGTGCGGCAAAAAATATTCTAAATAATGACTATGCCAAGATTTCCGAAGCTGGAGTCGGCTTGCCGTCCGTTGTCAGGTTGGCACATGAACTAAAGCAGAAGGGTTTCGTCATAAACGGAATACCACTCACGGTAAAAGAAGCCAGGACAATGTTTGGCAAAGGTTTCTGCCAGGCTTTTATCAAGAAGACCATCCGAGACGAAAAGGTTTCAGAGAAAGCGACAGTCGAGACCAAGAAACTCTGGTACACTTACCCTCAAGGTCCAGTCGCCTTGCGCGATATAGATTTAAGAATATATGAAGGAGAATTTATCGCCATTATCGGGAGAAATGCCTCAGGCAAGACTACCCTAATAAAACACCTGAATGGTCTGCTGAAGCCTACAAAAGGGACAGTAATAGTAAACGGCATTGACACCAGGACGGTTACGGTGGCTGACCTGGCACGAAGGGTCGGCTTCGTTTTCCAGAATCCTAATGACCACCTCTTTGCCGATACTGTGGAAGAAGAAGTAGCCTTTGCTCTTAAAAATCGCGGGGTCGCTCGAGAGATAACTAGTGCGAAAGTGGATGAAATGCTGGAGAGGTTTCATCTAACGGAGTATCGTAAAGAGTATCCTCGTTCCCTTAGCGGCGGAGAAAGACAAAGAGTAGCTATGGCTTCGATTATGGTAAACGAGCCTCAAATTCTGGTTCTAGATGAGCCAACTCGGGGAATGGACTACAAGCTAAAGAGTGAGCTAATGGTATGTTTACGCGAATATGCCAGCAGGGGCAACACAGTGGTTCTTGTTACCCATGACATTGAAACAGTCGCAGAGTATGCGGACAGGGTGATTCTAATTAGCGAAGGACAAATCGTAGTGGACGGAAGCAGGCATGAGGTACTCTCCGAAGCATTGCTATTTTCACCCCAGATAAACCGTCTGGTCCAATCCTGGACAGAATATGGAGTTCCGGGCGATATACTCACTGTTGACGAGTTGGTACGGATACTAGAATGAGAAAGAGTCATATTTTCCTTATGATAATATTGCTTGTTGCAATGGCCGCTTTCACTGTTCCTCAGTTTACCTCTTTCCCGTTGGACCGGGTCGGAGGCTGGGGCCTGATAGCTGCTCTTCTCATAGCTCTTATTGTCGTTGCCTTCTTCTTCGAATTAGAATCGACTGCGGTTAGCTCTAAAGAAATAGCTCTGGTAGCCATGCTGGGGACAATATCCGCTGTGCTGAGGGTACCGTTTGCGGCCATACCGAGCGTGCAACCATGCACCTACCTGATTATTTGCTCAGGATACGTTTTCGGACCGGTAGCCGGCTTTATGGTGGGAGCGATAACGGCTCTGGTCTCTAACTTCTTCCTCGGGCAGGGGCCCTGGACTACCTTTCAAGTATTTGCCTGGGGGCTAGCTGGCGTCTCCGCGGCATACGCTAGGCGGCTTCGCCTGAACAAGTGGGGATTGGCGGTTTTAGGTATAATTTGGGGCTATGTCTTTGGCTGGATAGTAAATGTCTGGTTCTGGACCTCATTCGTCTATCCTCTCACTTTTCAGACCTTTCTGGTGACTCAACTTAATAGCCTCTGGTTTGATACCTTTCATGCCATTGGCAACGCCATCTTTTTGGGGCTGTTGGGCTTGAAGACAATAGCCATACTAGAGAGATTTAAGAGGAGATTCAATTGGAGCTTTTTGGGGAGATGCTCTTGACAGCAGATTATTATTTCATTTATAATTGCGACTGGGTGCAATGACAATGAGTTGCGTTGCTACATTGAGAGAAAAGGGACTCAAACTTACTCCGCAGCGCCGTCTTATCGTGGATATTATACATGACGCTGAGGCTCATCTGACTGCTGAGGAAATCATCACCTATGTTCAGTCCAGAATGCCAGGCGTTCACAAGTCAACAATTTACCGTACGCTAGAACTCCTGGAAGAAGCTGGTTGTGTGTTCAAAAGCGAAATGGGTGACCAGCTTATCTACCACCATGCCGAGGAGGGGCATCATCATCACCTCGTGTGCCGCAGGTGTGGTAAGACCGTAGATTTGGATGAGAATCTCTTCGTACCGGTGGAGAAGTTGCTCGGGGAGAAGTATGGTTTTCACGTTGACCTTAAGCATGTTGTTATGACTGGACTCTGTGAAAACTGTAAAAACAGGTCCGAATAAAAAGGCTATATATTTTTTGCCCTCTAAATGCAACTATTTGCAAATACTACTAATTGCAAATATATCAGGAGGTGACTTTGGATACAAAGGATTTAGAGAACCCGAGGCGAGAAATTGAGCTGGCTATAGCCGATGGTGACGGGCAAAAATTGCTGCGGCTTAGCGGTTTGCTGCACGGTCATTACTGCCCGGGGTCGGCCCTAGGTGTGAAGGCGGCTGCCCGTGCCGTCAGGGAGATGGGTGTAAGGTCAATGGGTATGGAGGAGGTTATTGCCATCGTGGAGACCAATAGCTGTTTCGCTGATGGCATCCAGATGGTAACCGGCTGCTCATTGGGTAATAACTCTCTCATTTATCGTGATTACGGTAAGACTGCCTTTACCCTGGCAAAGCGGACGGGCGAAGGAATAAGGATATCGGCTATCTTTGAACGGGTGGCGCAGGAGCGTTCCCCAGAGGCTGCAGAACTCTGGGAAAAGGTAGTGGTGAAGCGCTCTGGCAGCGAGGAAGAAAACCGACAACTCACCAGACTATGGAAAGAGTTATCTTTTAAAGTGGTTGAATTCCCTGACGAAGAAGTACTTAAAATCGAGAAGGTGAACATCAATGTCCCTGCCTATGCCCGTATCTTTGCCAGTGTGCCATGCTCTGTATGTGGTGAAAATATCATGGAGCCCCGCGCTAGAGTTAAAGACGGCAAGTACATATGCCTGCCCTGCTCAGGACACCAGTATTACCAGCTTGCCGGGGATGGTATGTCCATCATCAGCTGACATCAGATAGACCCAATACTATCTTTAAGACTGGAGGTGCCTCATGACCAACTTCAGGCTAGATGTCTCGAGGGAAACAGGTGAAGCCACATTGTGGATGGCCACAGATGAGACAGTCTGCGGTTATAAACCCATTCTTGCCTGGCCAAGCATGGACGGCGTCCGGGAGTTCGGCCGGATGCTGCTTGAGATAGACCACTATCGCAGGGGTGAAATTAACGATGTCGTCAGCTTCAGACAACCATCATGAGATTCATACTTAAGAAAGGGAAGGTTATAGATGAGCAAACTTTTAAAAACTGTATTTCCTAAAATAATGATTCCCATTCTTCTTTTCTCCTTGCTGGTATTTCCAGCCTGCAGTACGAGTAACCCTGCTGAGAGCCCGCCGAAGAACCAGCCAGTCAGCCAGCAAATCGACTCATACACCATTGCCGATTCCACCGGCGACTGGGGCTTTCCATCACCTTACGCTCATTATTCCCGCGGACCGGGCTACACCCGTATGCAGTTTATTTTTGAAACACTCGTCTGGAAGAATGCCACATCTTTCATTCCTCAACTTGCCAAAGAGTGGAAGTACAATGCCGGCGACAATTCATATACCTTCACACTACAAAAGAACGTGAAATGGCATGACGGTACTGAGTTTTCCGCCGATGATGTGGTTTTTACCTATAACTATATCAAGGAACATCCTTATCAGTGGGTTGACAGTAGCACTGTCAAATCTGTTGAAGCCATTGACAAATACACAGTAAAGCTCTACCTCAGCAAGCTTTATGCGCCATTCTTCCAGGATGTCGTTGGTTCTCAGCCAATACTGCCGAAACATGTTTGGCAGAGTGTTACTGAGCCAGAGAAATTCATATCCCCCCAAGCGGCTATCGGGACCGGGCCTTATCTGTTTGCCGACTATAACAAGGAGCTTGGTACTTATCTTTACAAGGCGAATGACAACTATTACCTGGGTAAGCCAATTGCCAAAGAGATAAAGTTTGTGAAGATAAGCGCTCAGATGAACCCAGCGGCATTGAAAGATGGCTCGGTTGACTCAGCTAGCGTGCCCGCCGAAGTAGTTGATGACATTAAAACCGCAGGATTTAATGTCATTACTGACCCCCCGTCGTGGAATGGTAAGCTTACCATCAACCATAAAAAAGAGCCCATGTCTTCCAAAGAGTTCCGTCAAGCCCTGGCTTATGCCATCGACCGCGAATCCCTGGTGCAGATAGTTTTCAGAGGGGCCGCGGTAGCGGGGAATCCTGGGATGGTACCGCCAGCCAGTATCTGGTATAACCCCAACGTACCGCAATACAAGTACGACGTAGAGAAAGCTAAGCAACTCATTACTGGATTGGGGTACAAGCTGGGAAATGGCTATTTTGTCAAGAACGGGCAGCCATTGAAGTTAAGCCTTGTCGCTGCTGCCGACTACAAAGACCTGGGCCAATTTATTACTCAGGCATTGGATAAGGTCGGGATAAAAGCAGATTTCCAGACTCTGGAAGGGAAAACCGTTGATTCCAAGGTTGGCGCATGGGAATTTGACCTATCCATTTATGGGCATGGGGGACTTTACGAGCCGTCTTTCTTACAAAGGTCCATACTTGGTGAGGGGTTTAACAGCGCTCGGTATAGTTCAAACTTGGAGTTGACTCAACTCCTTAATGCTCAACTCTCTGAGATGGATGTTCAGAAAAGAAAGGACATGATTTTCCAGATACAGAAGCTCTATGCAGAGGATGTACCCGCGTTGACTCTCTATTATCCCAAGTCTTACTGGGCACATGACGGTGAAGTACCGCTCTATTACACCATGGATGGTATCAGCGTCGGAGTACCTATTCCTTTGAACCGGATGTGCTTTGTGAAACAGGACTAAGCTATGAATGATAATTTTACGTCTATTCAAGTGAAGCCTGTAGGGATGGTGAGAAACCAGTCCTGCGAGGCAAGCTGGGGTGCCGAGTTCAGTGCTTTGGATTGGCGAGAACGGGCCGCCAGAATGAAGGCACAGAGCCAGGTGGTATCGGAACTCGTAATCAATAACAACCTAGATGGCATTCTTGATGGCATAGACGATTTCTCCCATCTCGTGGTGCTCTACTGGTCGCACCTGGTTCCGGATGAGAAACGCTTAGTGACAAGGGTACATCCACTGGGGAGTAGGGATTTCCCGCTGGTCGGCGTCTTTGCTACCCACAGCCCCGTACGTCCCAATAACATCCTGGTCACTGTGGTGCGGTTGATAGAACGGAATGGGAATGTTCTCAAGGTGACCGGACTGGATGCCTTGGATGGCAGCCCAATACTGGATATCAAGCCATACCTCCCTGATGAGCAAGATGTAAAGGGCGTAAGGATGCCCGACTGGATGAGGAAGATGCACGAGATGTTTCAAGAAGACCAGACCCCAAGTAATGGCAAATGAATGTTTAAGTAGCATGGCTATCAAGCGTAATATGGCAACCTATGGAATTGCTTTCCTGTTTATACTAGTACTCAACTTCATTCTGCCTAGGATGATGCCGGGAAATCCGCTGGCAGCAATCTACGGCGATGAGGCTCTGATTGCCATGACGCCGGAGTTCAAGGCGCATTTGGTGGAACGGTTCGCGCTGGATAAGCCGCTTTGGGAGCAGTTCGGTGCCTATTTTGTCGCCCTCTTCCGGGGCGACCTGGGCTTCTCATATTACTACAATGCCCCAGCGCTCAAGGTAATCCTGGGGCATTTGCCCTGGACGCTGCTGCTAGTCGGCTCCTCGCTGGTGCTCTCAACAATTCTGGGCATAGTGCTGGGGATAGAGTCGGGCTGGCGGCGTGGAACCAAGACCGACCGCACTCTGCTGGCCGGGCTGATGAGTCTGAACGGTTTCCCGGATTTTTTCTTGGGCATGGTACTGCTGCTTATATTTGGTGTCATACTGGGAGTCTTCCCGCTGGCGGGAGCGCTTACGCCATACTCCGGTCTGTCTGGACTTAATCTGGTGCTGGATGTACTCAAACATATGGCGCTGCCGGTTACGGCACTGACCTTGGCACATCTGGCGAGCGGCTATCTACTCACCAGGAACACCATGATTACCGTGCTTAAAGCTCCGTTTATGCTCACGGCTAAAGCTAAAGGATTATCACAGAGAGCGTTGAAATACCGCCATGCCGGGAGAAACTCCATGCTGCCGGTAATTACCATGACTGGCATATGGCTGGGCCGAGTGGTCACCGGCGCCCTCTTCGTGGAACTGGTCTTCGCTTATCCGGGGGTAGGACAACTCACCTACCAGGCGCTTCTTTCCCGCGACTATCCTGTTATTCAGGGGGTATTTCTGATGGTGGCGGTCTCGGTGCTGCTGGCCAACTTCGCCGTTGACCTGCTCTATCACAGGATTGACCCGAGGATAAGCCATGCATATTGACCTCAAGAAAGAAATCAAGGAAAGCAATCCAGGTCAGATGGGAATAGCTATCCTCCTTCTGGTGTTAGCTCTGGCGGTATTGGCGCCGGTGATAGGAGGCTACGACCCCATCCAGCAGTCCGCCACTACGTTGCTTTCTCCCTCACTGAGTCACTGGCTGGGCACTAACCACGTAGGGCAGGATATATGGAGCCAGCTTCTCTACGGCGCTAGAACGTCGCTGGTTGTCGGCTTCAGTGTCGGCATTCTGGGTTTGGTGCTGAGCATCTTGTTCGGGGTCTCGACAGCCCTTATCGGCGGTATTTACGACCGGGTCATCATGAGAACGGTTGATGCCTTTATCATCATTCCCATGGTGATAGTGGTCATCCTGGTAGCCGCTTATATCAAGCCGAGTTTATTTCTACTTATCCTTCTCCTTGCCGTGCTGAGCTGGCCGGGCGGCGCTAGGGTCATCCGGGCACAAACGCTTTCTTTGAAGCAAAGCGGACATATCAGTGCCTCACGTACATTCGGTGCCGGTCAGTTTTACATAGCCTGGCGTCATATCCTGCCCGACCTAGTGCCGATATTGCTGGTTGAATTTATCTATGGAGTGCGCCGGGCAATCTTTATGGAGGCAGGGCTGGCTTTTCTGGGGATTGGTGACCCGATGGTAGTGAGCTGGGGGACGATGATGCACGACGCCCTCCGCTTCAGCTACCTGGATGTCTGGCGCTGGTGGCTGGTCCCCACCGGCGTGACCTTATCGCTGACCATAATCGGATTAACCTTTCTCAGCCATGCTGCCGAATCAGTGCTTGACCCTAGACTGCGAGGTGAAGCCGTTGCTTGAGATTGGAAACCTTAGAGTAAACTACGGAAACGATATGGTCCTCAATGGGATAGACCTTAATCTCTCTCGCGGCGAGACACTGGCTATTATCGGCGAATCCGGCACAGGCAAGACAACCCTGGGGATGAGTATCATGCGCCTGACCGAAGGCAAGGTCCGGGGAACCATCAAGTTTAACGGGAAGGATTTGCTCACTCTCTCTGAGGAAGAGATGCGCCGGATAAGGTGGAACAGAGTAGCGATGGTTTTTCAGAATGTGAATAACGTGCTGAACCCAGTGCATACTGTTTTGGAACAGATAGCCGAGCCGATGGTTGAACACCGGTTGAAAAGCTGGGGTGAAGCCAGAGAAAAAGCTGGGGAACTGCTAGAGAAGGTTGGTCTACTTCGGAATCGCTTTTCGGCATATCCGCATCAGCTTAGCGGCGGCGAACAGCAGAGGGTCCTGCTAGCGATGGCTTTAGCCAACAACCCGGAGCTTCTGATTCTGGATGAACCACTCTCCTCTCTTGATGTCACCACTAAAGGTGAACTCAGCAATTTGCTCAGACAGGACAATGGGCAACGCGCCCGGCTGGTGGTAACTCACGACCTTGATACCGCCTCCAAGCTGGCTGACAAGCTTGCCGTACTTTATGGTGGTCGTATGGTGGAGATAGGCGGTACCCAGGATGTCCTGCGCAATCCAAGACATCCCTATACCAGGGCGCTCATCCGCGCTTACCCGAATATGACGACGGTCAAAGACCTTCAGGGAATCAAGGGTAGGATGACTCGCCCAGTAAATGGATGCCCTTTCCATCCACGCTGCACACAGGTGATAGATATCTGCCGGAGGGAGCCGCCGGAACTCGTCCAGAACGAAGGGCAAGCGGTCGCTTGCCACCGGGGTGGTATTGTTACCATCTTATCGGTGGAAAATGTCTCGAAATCGTTTGGAAAGCTGAAAGCGGTGGATTCAGTAAACCTGCGTATTGAAGCCGGGGAGACGCTGGCACTGGTAGGGCAGAGTGGTTCAGGGAAAACCACACTGGCAAAAACGATTATTGGTCTGCACCAGCCAGATAGTGGAGCACTCTATTTTGATAACGATAAGGTAACAACCTATGGGAAAGATTTCTACCGGAAGGTGCAGATGATATTTCAGAACCCAGGTGAGTCATTGAGTCATCGTCTTTCAGTGCTGGAGTCGGTCACGGAGCCGCTGGAAGTCCAGGGAGTCGGCAATAAGGAAGAAAGAAGAGAAAGAGCGCTTAAGGTTATCGGAGAGGTCGAGCTACCGCAAACTGAAGACTTCATCCACAAGTATCCCCACCATTTGAGCGGTGGGGAGATGCAGCGGGTAGCTGTTGCCCGGGCGCTGGTGCTTGACCCGGCCCTGCTGATTGCCGATGAGCCGACTGCCTTTCTTGATGCCAGTATTGAGGCCAAGATTTTGAAGCTACTGCTCAACTTACAAGAGCATAGAGGGCTCAGTATGCTCTATATTACTCACAACATCGCTGTAGCAAGAAAAGTGAGCGATAGAATCGCTGTCATGCTCAATGGCCGCATTATCGAGGCGGGGCCTTCAAACCAAATAGTGGCTTCGCCCAAGGAAGCCTATACCAGACGACTACTCGATTCAGCCTCCTCTCTCCATCGGTTTGAAACCAGTAGCGCAAACTAACTGATGTGCCTTCCAGAAGTGATACCTGTAAAGGTCAGCTCCTGCGGTTCAGAAGTTGATTGAAGCAGCCTATTCAAATCACTTAAATGTACACCTTATCTCTACGTTTGGTGGGCTGTTTTCTAGTGTACTTTCGTTCTTTCCGCTTTCCACGGAAGTATTCAAGTGCCGGGATGCCGGCGATTTCCGGGTGGCAGGTAATGAGCGGATTTGACCACTGATAATCAGGAGCTTCAATACCTTCCCTTGTGAGGCGATAGTATTTCCTGGGCGGTGCGTCATAGGGGTCTAAGCCAGCCTCGGAACGAGACTTCTCCACGTTTTCCTGTACTGATGACTTTTCTTCTTCTCCGGTTATTTCTACCCATCCCAGTTGCTTCAGCCAGTGGAAATATCTCTGGAAACTGTGGTAGCGGCATTTGACCAGCTTGTAGGGGATTCGCCGTAAATGCCAATCAACCCGCTCGGCATACTCTTCCTCGGTATATGGACCTTCGCCAGCTTTAACGCGCTCATCATTCTCCCAGGCAACGGTATCCTGGGCATAAGCCCGGTGCAAGGCCAGCTTATAATGATAGAAAATATCTTCTTGGACAGCGCCTTTCTCTGGCTGTATCGTAGGTGAACCCTCCGGCCCATGTCCCAACAAAAACTCCCGGATAAACCAACCACACCCAAAAGGCCTCAGGAAACCGCCTCTGGTTGGCCTAAGTTGCATTACCATGTTGTATTTCCTTTACCAATAATCCGCACCGGCCAGGACGGTGTTAGCGGCTTCAGCCATCTTCTCGGTATATTCCTTGATATATTCCGCCAGTCGCTCAATATCCTTCTCTTTCATCGCCGGCCATAAATCAAAATTAACGATGATTCTGCCCTGTTTTTTCTCGGCTCGCACGAAGTGAGTCTCTCCGTACTGCACCGTATAGTGAAACTCAAGGCCAGGAAACATCGCTTGCAGGCGTTCAAAGTGAGGACGCACAACCTGCATCTCCCTCTCGCGAGCCGCCAGGGTTGCCTCCCAGTCCCTGACCATAGAGACAGCATAGTCTAGCGCAGCTCTAACTCGACCGGAGTCCCAGCGCATGGCAGAGTAGAAGTCTACGAGTGGGTGACAATCTTTATGAGATACCCTGACGTCATAGGCCCGGTAGGGACCGCCGGTTACTTCAATGTCACTGCGCCCAGCCCTCTTCTGTAAGTTGTGTTTTAGGTCTTCTAGCCAGTGCTCGTAGTCCGTCATGCTAGAGCCCCCTTGCCATGCTGTCCAACGAAGAAGCTCTTGCTTGCGGTTGCTGGCAGAGTCTGTGGCACAAGGCGAGACGACTGCCCCTCGATGCCCTCGATTATCACGGTTGTGACGCGGCGAACGGCGCTCAAGTTCTGCTCCAAAACTTTCTTGTCCTGTGACCACAGAGCCACATAGGGAAACGACCGCACGCCGCTGTCAAAGCCAAAGTGGGCGCCAACGGCAAAGGCGGCGCTTTCGGCAATAGTTTCGGCATCTCTCCGCGGTATCTGAAATACCCCTTCAGAATAATAATGTGCTACTTCGTGGAGTAAGGTCTTTAATTGCTGTGCCCTGGGCTCTTCAGGCCTGACCCATATCAGCTTACCGGAATAGAATCCCTTTATCTCCGGGTCCTGGTCCGGTCGGGACTCAAAGCTGATTGTCAGTCCCTGGGCTTTAGCTAGCGTCATTATCTTGCTGAACAGTTCTTCATTGGCTTCTCCGGTGAGCACCGGCACCTCAAACTCGGGCAGCGGCTTACCTTCCGTTTGGCTCAGGTCAAAAACATATACGACTTTGAAATAACGAGGGGCTCCTCCGATTTCCTCTTGAACCTCAACCTCTTTTCCACATTGTGGGCAGAACCTGACACCCTTGCTTATCCTGGCGCCGCAGTCGGGGCAGGTTGGTCTCGGTGGCATCACCGGGGCTAAGATGGCAATACCCTTCTCGCCAGACTTGACCCACCGCCCAAGGTCCTTCCATGTATTAAAGCCAGCGACATGAGTCGCTGCAGGCTTCTGAATCATAATGAGAATCAGGTTGCCGATGCTGTAGTCATGGAATTTAGCCATGGTTGACAGGAACAACCGGAATTTATCACTCTGCTGGATGGTTTCCACCCCATCCTTGAGCTGCTTCATCACGGCGTCTATCTTGCGCTCTCCGGTGGCAGTCTCTACTGCGGGGAGGAGTTCAACGGCAAGGCTGTATTCCGGCAAAGACCCACTTACCCACCTTGCCAGGTAGCGATACTTTGAAGGTAAGGGTTCGCCTCCTTTAATTAGCACCTGTGGTAGTCTCTCCATCTCCACTTGGCGTCGTTTGGCAGCCTCCTTTTCTGTATGGAGAAGCGGCCTTGACTTCTGCTCTGTTTTCAGTGAGCTGGCGATAAGCGAGGTCACCAACCCGAACATAATCCCCATGAACATTAAAGACATGCCGAAGCCGATGACATCGTTCATCTGCTGCTGAGAGGTACGATAGTCCATCACCACCATACCTCCCTCATGAAATCATCAAACTGACGGCCGTGTGTCAGTTCAACCACCTGGGCAGCTATCCGGGTCATCGCCTCGCTATGCCTCTCTTCCAGGTCTTCCGCCCCGGAGGTGTGGTGCGCCAGCTCGTGAATCACCGTGTCAACCGTGGTCTTACCATGCTCAAGCTGGTCAGCGGCAATAAAGATTTCCTGGGTGATGCGGCTATACATCCCGGCGGTTCTAACACGGTCACTAGCCGGGGGAATGATGGCGGCATGGACATCATTCTGAACAGGAATCGCCTTAGCTATCTCCCGAGCCAATACCAGGTGTGCCCTCTGTCGGCGGGTAAGCTGGCTGTCAGGTATTACCTGGGCCTCCCGGAGCCTCTCCTGGGAAGCCTTAACCAGGTCGGTATCGGTGGTAATCACCATGGCCAGGGTATCCTTGACCAGCCAGTGTACGGAGTGCGACTCGTAGCCCAGGTGCTTTACCGTGGCATCCCAGCGCTCGGCCGTGCGGATAATAGCATTCTCCCCAAAGTTCTTGACCCAGGCCTGACGCCAGATGGCGGCATTCTCCTGGATGAATTCACTATACCGCTTGCCCGTCACCGGCTCAGTGCCCATCGCCCACGTCTCCAGGTTGATGTTGTGGCTCTCATCGGTGTCAAAGAGCGCGGGATAATGTACCATCCTCAGGAACACTTCCAGAAGCTCCACGCGGGTCACGCAGCTCCATAGCCGTCCCATGTCCACCCAGAGGTCATTTTCATTTGCCGGACCGTGCCGGTCGGGCGCCATATCAAATCCCCAAAGGTTATACGAGTAGGGGCTTTTGATATTCCTCATGTAGATGTCGCGAGCAAAGACCCGTGATGACCCGGCTCCCTTTTCATACCAGCCACCAGGTGGAGTTGCGGGGAATGAGTACTGGATGAGCTGGTTAAAGCGCCGCACCGGCTGAGTCACTTTGCTGGGACCCTCCGAGACTATGGCGGAGCGGGGAAGATTAACGGCAAACCGGTCCTCAAAGGCAGGGCCGGTGTAGCCGACGATATGAAACCGCGTCCCCACTTTAGTTCCATCGGGACGCCACAGGGCGGCCAGGGTCTGCACCTTGCCATCTGCCTCCTGCTCCAGGAAGATTATCCAGAGTTCGCGTCCCGCCGTTCTGACATGCACCGGGTAACCCTTGCGGATTAAAGCCAGGGCAGCTATTTTCATTCCCTCGCCAAACTTGCCACGGGCATAGTCCGGTTTGAGCTTGGGCGGACCGAGTAAGAAGTCCGCTACGGCTATTCCCTTACCTCTATCAGCAATCCAGAGGCCGTTGTCATCGCGGCCCCAACGATAGACTTCCGCCTCGTCCAGGGCATTCTGAACAATATCCCTGATTGCCTCCCACTCGCCCCACTCCTGCCGCCAGGTCAAGGTCGGCCCAATGATGATAAGTTGCCAGCCCTGCGGCTGCCAGTGGGTACGGTACTCGTCCATGGTGAGGGCTGTGGGGGAAGCGGCTATGGTCACCATTACTTTGTTCCCTTCGCCCTCTGGATGGCTTCCTGGAAGGCGTTGTCAATCTTAGTCCGGTAGCCGATGTCATCAATTGTCTGGGTCAGATACTCCGGGCTGTCCGCAAAGTACTCCAGTTCACTCTTGCCCGTTTTCGGTCTTTCTACCGGTATTACCCTAGGCTTCATCTGCCCGGATTTAGTCTTCGCCTGATATGTTTGCTCAAACATCTGTCCCTCGGTGGTCACCACATAGAGCTTACCCCGGCTGCGAACGGTCAAATCGCCGTCATCGTGCACCTCAACCACGTCATACCCCCTGAGCTTATCCAGGGCTTCTCGTCTCTTAGGGAAGCGCTGCGGGTCAAGCAAGTCCTCCTGAGCTTTAGTCAACTCTGCCCTCTTTAGTTTCCAGCCGTAGTATTCCCCGATTTCCTCTTCCCGCTTGATGGCCACCTCTTTGGACTCAAAAGGCGTGCGTACTGTACCGCCTGGCCAGAGTTCCACAATCGCCCAGGTATCATATGGCTCATTCTTCTCCACGCGGTATTTCATAACCTCGGTCTCACGCATGGCATTCTCCGTTTTTGGTGCGTAGGGAATAGCAAGAGTCTCCTTAATCCCTCGTTCAAACTCCCGCTTTTCTTCTGTAGAAAGGTCTCTTATCCACTGGGCGTTTTTATCTCCCCAGAAGAGGGACACATAGTTACGCCCAATAAAGGCTGGCGCAATCTCCACGCCAGCGCTTATATACTGATAGGAAAACTTCCCGTTTGGATAGCGAGTTAGATAGTCGGCCAGTATCATGCCAACTCCTTCACCGGCATGGTAAGGAGTGCCAAAGTCGAAATAGTCGGAGACATCACCAAACCTCGCCCACACTGTTTCTTCACTCTCAGGCTTCTCTGCCACGGCAACCCGAACATGAGGCAATGATTCCAACCGTCCCATAGTGGACTGTCTCTCACTTTGCCCCTCAAGCGTGCCCTTAACCAGGTCTTTAACAAGATTAACTGTGAGCATGCCTATCACCATGAACCCTATAAATCCAAACAAGGCTGCCGCCCAGTCGGGAGCCGTAGTTTGCGATGGTGCTATCGCCTCGACCGTTGCTCCATCCCCGGTGCCAATGCCTTCG
>JBBIKX010000027.1:2344-4405 GCA_037445205.1 Candidatus Wildermuthbacteria bacterium | reverse complement strand
CCGTCTCCATAAGAACCCAATATTTTTGCCGGATAAAAACTGAAGCAGCCGGTAATTCCCCAGGAGCCTGCCGGTTTTCCCTTAAATTTAGCGCCTGCTGCCTGAGCCGCGTCTTCAATAACGAACAAATTATGTTTTTTGGCTATTTTCATTATCTTTTCCATGTCGCACATCCTGCCGTCCAAATGAACCGGTATAATCGCTTTGGTTTTCTTGGTAATCGCTTTTTCTGTTAAATCAGGATTCATTTCCATATCATCGCCGACGTCAATTAAAATAGGCTTTGCTCCGCAGTGCCAGATAACGTCTATGGTCGCCACATAAGTATGAGAAACGGTAATGACTTCATCGCCCTTCCCTATCCCTAAAGCGGCTAAAGACAAAAACATGGCGCCGGTGCAGCTGTCGCAACTGATGCCGTATTTTGCGCCGACGAATTTGGCAAAGTTCTTCTCAAATTCTTCCGTATCTTTGCGAAAAATTAAATCCCCTCTTTCCAGGCAGCCAAAAATCGCCTTATCTATTTCTTTTTTTATTTTTTTGTATTGTAACGGATAGTTGACGAAGGGAACTTTGTACTCCATATATGCTTTAATATAGGTTGAATTGCTCTATGAATCAAGTTAAAAAAAAGAAAAACCCATAGGAACCTCTCTGCGAAGGATTATTTTTTTCTAAAGTCTTATATAACAAGGGTTTTTTAGTTTATGTGCCTCTAATACGGTTTTTCTAACCTCTTTATTGTTTTTAGGTAAATAGCATTTCATTCCCGGCAGCTTTTTTAGCCACTCTATTTCTTCGGTCTCCCATAAAAGATTGTGCGAAAAACCTAAGAATTTGTATCCCACGCTGCCCTTGATTCCCAAAATCTTTACCGGGGCTTTGTGCATGCAGATGGCGTTCCTTATTTGCTCGTGCACTCTAAAGGTTACAAAATTAATCATCGAGTAAAGCCAAACGGAGAAACCTTCTAAAGCGAGAGCTGCTGAGACAATTGTCGCAGTTGGCTCTGTTACTCCCAGGTTTAGAACTTTAAATTTATTCTTGGGGTCGTCTAAATAATTAAAACCGACGTCGGGAATAATGACAATAATATTCGGGTCATGTTTCGCTAATTCGTTTAATGTGTCCACAAAAACCCTTCGCGAATCTTGTTTTTTAATAATATTCCCCATATTTTAAAATTCATCCCCAAGCGGCAATCACTACAAAAAATCAGCGATCGCTTGTTTTTTGTATGTTTTGCTTTTTAGGTTTTAAGTTCTTTTAATGCAGAGAGATATTCTTTTTCGCTTAATTTTTTATAGTGGTAAATATTTTTCCCGCGCATAAAAGAAACCGGGTAGCCCTTTATTGTTTTGGCGATTATTGCCAATGGTTTTTTGGTCTTTACAGAAAGAGCTTTTTCAATTTGTTTGAAATTGTGGCCGTTTATTTTTTTGACATCCCAGCCGAAGGCCTGCCATTTTTTCTTTAACGGCTCAATATTCAAAATTTTATTCGTCTCGCCCATTGCCTGAAACTTATTATAATCAATTAAAACTACTAAATTGTCCAATTTGCGATGACTGGCTATCATCGCCGACTCCCAAGTTGTTCCAACCTGCATTTCTCCGTCTGACATCAAAACAAAAATTTTTCCTTTTTCTCTTTTTAATTTTTTTGCCAAAGCAAAACCTACTCCGGCCGGAAGCCCCCCGCCCATAGATCCTGTTCCAAATGCAATATCGGGATGAACAGGTTCTGCAAGACCAATCCATTTACTCCATATTTTCCCAGTGCCGTTGCATTTTTTGCACAAAGTTTTTTCCATAAGTTGGTGTTTGTTTATGGCATGAAACACAAAGTGTTCTGCCATTTTTAATATTCCAGAATTCTCTATACCTTTTTGCTTCCTGTGGTTTCTTAATTTTATATTTTCTTATAAGTTCCGCTAAAGAAACTGGATAATGGTCAATGTTTAAATTGTTTTTATTCCCGCATTTTATACATTTAAATCCATCTTTCTGTTTAACTGATAGGCGCCATTTACGATAAATTGTTAACCAGGAAATTCTTTTT
>JBBIKX010000027.1:0-2244 GCA_037445205.1 Candidatus Wildermuthbacteria bacterium | reverse complement strand
CTTAAAATCGCCTTGTCTTTATCTAAATCAATTTTCTCAAAAAGAACGGTTAAAATTTCAATACAACTGAAGTTGCTGCCAATGTGGCTTGTCTGAGCTTTGTATATTAACTCAAGAACCTTTTTTCTCGCCTCTGTGGCTGTTTTTTTATATTCGCTTGTTGTCATTGAAATATCTTAAGAATGGTTTTTGCAATAATCTTCAAATCAAGCCAAAAGTTTCTTTCTTTGACGTATTTAATTTGCAGTCGTTTTTTTTCCGGCCATATTTTTTCTTGATAGGTTTTTTCCGGGTCCGGACTGCCTTTTAGAATCTCGCTCTCGTGAAAATTCCAAAGTGAGGCAAAATCTGTCATTCCGGGCTTAATTGGGAGAATGGTCTTTCTTTCTTCCGGGGCCATCATATCAACATACATTTTCACTTCCGGTCGCGGACCCACCAAACTCATCTCCCCTTTTATCACATTAATCAATTGAGGCAGTTCGTCAAGCTGGTATTTTTTCAAAAAATGCCCGATTTTCAGCAAGCGGGGGTCGTCGGCGGCAGTGGAAGGGCCTCCTAATTTTTCAGCGTCTGGCACCATTGTCCTGAACTTAAAAATTCGGAAAGACCTTCCGTTTTTTCCAATTCTTTCTCCTCTGTAAAAAACCGGCCCCGGCGATTCCCGTTTTATCAAAACCGCAATAATCAAAAGCAGGGGTAAAATCAAGATTAATCCAAAAAAAGAAAAAATAATGTCAAAAAGGCGCTTTGCCATTGTAGTTTTAATTTACCTTATTATTTGGGCCAAATTCTAATTCTACCACTGATATCAATAATGAAAAGTTTGCCTCTTAAATTTCTCTTTTTAAATTTGGAAAAGAAATCAAGAACTCTTTGGACAATGGTTTCTTTCCACAGATTTTCAATGTAAAAGATAACAACTCCCTTAGAATTCTTTATATTAAACCTGAGAACATTTCCGAAGTCATGGTCACAAAGTAAGCAAAACTTTAGAGGTTCTCAAAATATAATCAAAAATCTCCTCATCAGAGGAGCTCTCAAACCCTTTTTCAATAGCTCTTTCTACATCAAATCCAGCCTGACGCAAAGTCGCAACCGCTCCGCTATGAACACATTTATCCGCAAAGATTTTCATAGATCATTTGAGAATTTCAGCCGGAGTAAAAACCCGAGTAGGTTCTTCGGCAAGTTTAGCGGCAAACTCAATCGCGGCCCAAACGTCTTTTTTAGTAATTCCGGGGTATTCCTTAGGGATTTCATCAATAGTATAGCCAGCTCTAAGCAGATTCAGAATATCCACAACCGCTATTCTCAATCCGCGAATACAGGGTTTTCCGAATCTGACTTCTGGATTGATAGTAATATATTTATTAAGCCAAGTAGTTTTAGCCATAGTTAATCTAATGATAACAAAGAAAAAATGTTTTGACAAACACTCTTCATATTAGAAAAAAGGGGGAGTACACGTCCCTTTTTCTCTCTTTGGCTGGAAAAATACAAAAACCACTTTGAAGGCGTATTTTCTCAAAAAAGGCGCTTTTAATAAAATTTTATCAGCAAATTCCAGCAATTTTAAGAGTAATTTACCTCCGGGAAGGTTAAGAAGGGGAAAAGCCGGCCAGGAAACCAAGTGAAAATAGTGAGTTTCAATTTTATTAAAATATTTTTTCGCCTTTTCTAAATCTTTCATTTTCAAAATATGGGCTTCTGCCCAGCTGGTTCGTTTTCCCGTCAGCTTGTTGATTTTTCTTTTCAAATTGGTAAAGGGATTATGGCCAAAGGTTTCAATACCAACAAGAAAGCCCGCAGGTTTTAAAACTCTGGCCAGTTCAGGGTAAGCTTTTTTCAAATCCAGAGAAGAAAAAGTGCCGCCGTCAAAAATAATGTCAAAACTATTATCCTGAAAATCCATCTTCTCGCAGTCCATTGAGACGAACTCAACTTTTCCTTTCAATTCTTCCCTTTCTGCCCTTTCTCTGGCGACCTCTAAAGATTTCTCAGACAAATCAACACCAATTACCTTTTTTGCTCCCATTTTCGCCAAAGGAATAGAATGAATGCCATTTCCGCAGCCATAATCTAAAATAACTTTACTTTGGCAATGATTCTCCAGCCAACGATAAAGGAATTTGTAGCTGCTCAAGTTTAAGGGTTCAAACCCTTCGAAATCGCCCGCTTCTTTTTCTTCCAGCCGCTTTTCCGCCTGTTTATCGTAATATTCAATCTCTTTTTGTTTTCTTT
>JBBIKX010000026.1:0-4826 GCA_037445205.1 Candidatus Wildermuthbacteria bacterium | reverse complement strand
CACAAGATGTGGGTCGTGTTAAATTTTCGTCAATCTGTCCATCGCAATCATCATCTATATTGTTACAGATTTCAATTACGCCGGGATAAACATTAGAATTAGAGTCATTGCAATCGCCAGTGGGATCTGTTGACAAAGCCTCTCCGTCACCTACGCAGTCTAGATCTGGGCTTAATACAGTGCTTATCAAATCAGGCCTATAGCCATCGTCATCTGCGTCAAGGTAGCACAATTCTTTTCCGTCGCAGTTCTGGTCTATTCCATCTGCCGGTATTTCAGTCGCGCCCGGATAAATATTGGCATTTGAATCATCGCAATCCACATTACTGCAATATCCATCCCCATCGGCATCAGTACAAACTGCCATGCCTGTTAATTGTACGCAATCTAATCGGAATTCATCGCTATTAGAATCTAAATCCGCCCTAAAGCGTATCTTTAGGTTCGGTTTATTATCTGCCCCCGTTGGCAGAGATAAGCTTTGATAAATCCAAGCCCCGGCACTCATATTATTATAATTGGCAAGCGTATTCCAAGTCGTATTGTCCCAAGACCATTGCGCCAGAACATAATCGCCCCCTTCTAAATTTTCGGATATTTCATACCAAAAATTAAGCTTTATATTATCATAGCCAATTGTACTAATTCCAAATGTTCTTATGTCGTTATCGCTCCCATTGGTCTTTTTCACAGCAGCGCTTTTATTTTCACACTTAGCTTTGGATCCTGTTTGCCCCCAATCAGTATCCCTGTACTCCCAATCACTAAATGTTGATTCTTCCATACCGGAATAAAAAAGCTGGGTCGGAGGTGGAAAAACTGCCCCAACGTTTGTGTTCTTTATAAAAAAACCAAGCCCCACTAAACAAAGGGCTAAAATCAAAGGAAGATAAATTTGGGACAATGTGTTTTTTGCCATATAATTTGTTTATTTTTAATTATTTTTTATTAATTATTAATCTTGTTTATTTTAATCCTATTTTAAGAATTGTCAAGCGGTCAGATTTTTTAAAATTACAATGCGGAATCCGGACGAAGAAAATCCAAAAAGAAAACGGCCTCTTTTTATCAAGGCCGTTTTCTGATTATTATATTGTTTTTTTATCTCATTATCTGAATTGTTTCATTAAGTTCTGCAAGCGGTGCCTTAATAGTAACTCTTCCGCCCGTATCAACCCTTAAAACATATCCAGTGTCATTCGTTGCGGGAGCTTTAGGATCCTTGGGGAAAGAAGGAATGTAAGTCGTAACCAAGCAAGAAAGATTTAGCCAATTTCCTGAACCGCCTGCTCCGCTCCAAATTGCATAATCAGTATCGACTGTAATCCCGCCGGCTCCTGTATCAATACGAGGACAGGTTTGTGTTGCATTGACCGCTCCGTCAAAAATTCCCTTGTTATCGGCCATTCTTTGTCCGATTGCATTCAAAATAGCATTTACATTGCTCAATCTTTGATTATTTCTGGCTTGGGCGAATTGTCTGGCCGGATTTATGGCAATAAGAACGACCGCGGACAAAATAGCGATAATACCGATGACCACTAATATCTCAATAAGAGTAAAACCTTTTTGATTTTGTTGATTTTCCATAACTTTTTTATAGATTAATTTACACATCCGACCTTTTAAATCATTTAACAATATTATGAGAAATTAATCAAGCGAAATATTATTTCATCTTCCTTCCCACAATCTCGGCAAATTCCGCCAATCTGCATGCATAAGCCCATTCATTGTCATACCAAGCGCAGATTTTTACCAAATTGTCTATGGCCATTGTTGAATCGGAATCCACTATCGCCGAATAGGAATTCCCTTTGTAGTCAGAGGATACCAAAAGCGCGTCTTCCACGCCCAAAATTCCCTTCATTCTGGACGTCTGTGATGATTTTTTCAAAAGATAATTCACATCTTCCACGGTAGTTGATTTTTCCACGACGCAAACCAGATCAAGAAAAGAAACGGTCGGCGTTGGCACGCGCAAGGACATTCCATCAAGTTTTCCCTCAACTTCCGGAATTATTTTTCCAATACCTGATGCGGCGCCGGTTGTGGTAGGAATCATATTAAGACCAGCCGCCCTTGCCCTGCGAATATCTTCGTGAGCCAAATCAAGTATTCTTTGATCGTTTGTATAACTATGAACTGTTGTCATAAAACCCCTGACAATGCCCAGATTATCGTTTAAAACTTTGACTATCGGCGCGAGGCAATTGGTGGTACAGGATCCCATGTCCGAAATTATATCTTTTTTTGCGTTAAACTTTTCCTCGTTTACGCCCAAAACAAAAGATGGAATTGACTTATCTTTTGCAGGCGCAGAAATAATAACAAACTTTGCGCCTGCTTGAATGTGCTTTTGCGCCTCATCCTTCGTGCGAAACCTGCCAGTGCATTCCAGAACAATATCTACTCCCCATTTTTTCCAAGGAAGATTTTTTGGATCTGGTTCCGTAAAAACTCTGATTTTTTTTCCCTTGCTTGTCCCATCAATTAAAATGAAATCGTCTTTGGCTTTTACTATTTTTTCATAAATTCCGTAGTTGGAATCGTATCTTAAAAGATATGCCAGAATTTGGGGCGAGGTTAAATCGTTTACCGCCACCACGTCAAGCCCGGGATGATTTTTCATTACGTGCCGAAGAGCAAGACGGCCTATTCGACCAAAGCCATTAATAGCAACTTTTATCGCCATAAATTTATTAATTTTTAATACTTAGGATTTTATCAATTTTTGGCTTGTCAAAACCAATGATGATTTCGCCGTCAATATCAACTACGGGCACGGATAAAGAATCGGTTTTCTGGCGCAATTCTTCCAGCGCTTTTTGATCTTTAGAAACATCTAACATCTCAAAGGTAAATCCGTGTTCTTTTAAATAATTTGCCAAAAGATGGCAATAAGGACAAGTCGGTGTAGAATAAATTTTTATTTTGTGCATATATTTTACTGGCAACTTCCCCCGGAAACAGACGATGGACTTTCGTCTCCAAGAGATTGGCTGCATTCTGGGGGTTCTTTTTTAAAGGCCGCGCAAATGGCGTTTTTATAACCCTCAGCGCTTCTTTGGCCATCAAAAACTACGCCATTTATTACCAAAGTCGGGGAACCGGAAACGGTTGTTGTTTCCTTTCCCTGATTTTTTGCCGGATCTTGAACTAAATATTCTTTGCTGGTAAGCGCCACTTCCTGCGCCGCAAAAGAAAGCGCTTCATTTTTCTGGCAGTCCTTTATTTTCTGGACATCTATGCCCAGCGCCCCGGCCACTCCTTCCCATTTTTTATCGGCCGTTTTATAATCGGCTTTTACGTTCATATCTTTTACAAAACTCCAAAACTTATCTTTTTGGTATTTCCAGACGCAAAGCTCTCTTATATTTTGATTAAACTCCTGAATGCCGTGCATGGCGCAGTATTGGTTTTCTTTATCAATGCAATATTCCGGATATCCAGATTGATAGTTTTTATAGAAAATATAATGAACTTCTATGTTTGCTTTGTCTTTCAATAAATTTACCACGGGAAACATCGCATCTTCCGCCTGATTGCCGTAAGGGCAATATGACATTACAAAAAGTTTTACATCGGGCTTGGCGGTTTTTGGAAATTCTTTCGGGGGCAGGGGCTTCATATCAATTGCCTCGGGAAATAAAAGCTGGCCGTCCTTGGAGACATAAGAAATATATTCCCGCTCGCCGATATCAAAGGTTATTTTATATAAATTGTTTGATTCCTCAACTTTTTTTAACTCCGCCTTGCCCTGCGCGCTCGCAAGAAAATTTTCGTTGATGTATTTTATTGCGCTTTGCGCGGCTTGCTCCGGGGTTTCTTTTGTCAGCAAAGGTATGCCGATTTTATCCCCAAAAAAGAGAAACAATGACAACCCCAAAATGATGAGAGCCTCTATTCCTATCACTGCCAATAAAATCGTTTTATTTTTTTCCATAAGGTTAAATTAATTTTCTAATGATTAATGATACCAAATATATCGTTTTTGTAAACCGAATTACGCTTTCCCCTGTTTTATAGTATCTTTTATTTTTTTTCTTAGGTTTTTTACATTTCCCAAATAATAGTTTTTTGTTGGCCTCATTTTTGAATCAAGCTCATAAACGAAGGGTGTGCCGGTTGGAATATTTACATCCTCTATTTTTTTAGCAGAAACATTATCAAGATATTTTATCAAAGCGCGCAAGCTGTTTCCGTGAGCGCAGATTAAAACATTTTTGCCCGTCTTGACAGCCGGCGCAATTTCAAAGCGCCAATAAGGCAGCAATCTTTTCTGCACGTCTTTCAGCGATTCGGTTAAAGGAATTTCGCTTTTTTTTAAATCCTTGTAAAGAGGGTCTTTGCCCGGATAGCGTTTATCTTTTTCTGTGATTGCCGGCGGACGCACGCCATAGCTTCTCCTCCACAAATGAACCTGCTTTTCCCCGTATTTTTTGGCTGTTTGCGCCTTGTTTAGCCCCTGAAGCGCGCCGTAAAATCTTTCATTCAAGCGCCAGGATTTTTTGACAGGAATATCTGTCAGTTCCATTTCTTTTAAAACCAAATCAAGGGTTTTGGTCGCTTTTTTCAAAACTGAAGTAAAGGCGATATCAAAAGTATAGCCCTTTTTTTTAAGAATTCTTCCGGCTTCAATTGCCTCTTTAATCCCCTTTTTCGTCAAACCAACATCTGTCCAGCCGGTAAACCTGTTTTCTTTGTTCCAGACACTTTCGCCGTGTCTTAATAAAACCAATTTATGCATTTTTTATTTTTTATTAATTTCTATTATTTTCCGACAAACTTTTTTGAACATTCTTTCGTTTAATTTGGTGCTTATT
>JBBIKX010000025.1:0-4893 GCA_037445205.1 Candidatus Wildermuthbacteria bacterium | reverse complement strand
CCAACTGGCGGAGGAGGTGGGAATCGAACCCACAACCCCGGTTTTGGCGGGGTACAGGTTAGCAACCTGCTGCCTTGCCTTTCGGCGCACTCCTCCCGTCGGTTTTATTCTATGAAAAATTCTTATTCAGGTCAATCAGAAAAACCTATTCTCTTGCTATGGTTATCGCCCAGACCTCCTTGGCTCCATTTTCCTTTAATATCCTTGCCGCTTCATTTATGGTAGAGCCGGTAGTAAAAACATCGTCAACTAACAATATTTTCTTGTTTGAACCGGCATTTTCAAAGCTTTTGTCTGTTGAAAAAACGTTTAATATGTTTTTTATTCTTTGATTCTTGGATAAAGTTGTTTGGGGCGGGGTATTTATTTTTTTCGTTAAAATATTTTTTGTTTCTATGTTGAGGAAAATCGATATTTCTTTTGCCAGTTCTTGGGATTGATTAAATCCCCTAAAAAGCATTCTTTTTTTGGCAATGGGGATCGGAACAAAAACGAAGTCAGAAAAATAAGATGTTATATTGTTTAGCAGCTTAAGTTGGTTTATAATTAGACAAGACAGCGGTTTGGACAATTCTTTTAAAAAAGGAGGATATTTAAAAAGATGGATTGCCTGCTTTATAATTTTATTGTCAAAGCTTGTAGCGCAGATTAATCCGTCAAGGAAGTGTTGTTTTTTGCAGTTTGGGCATGTTTTTCCTTGTTTTGTTATTTTTGGGGGAAAACAAAAAGGACAATATTGATTTTCTGATATTTCTATAAGGGAAAGGCAATCCACGCAAATCAATTCTCCGTTTTTTTTGCAATTAATGCAGGTTTTTGGAAGAAAAAGATTAAGCAAAATCTTTGAGGCGGTTTTCCACATTTTTGCGTTCTAAATTTTAAAGATTTTTGTAATAATGATATAATAAACTAATATGAGCCCCAATCCTTTTAGATTTTTTGCCTCAAAAATTTTTTCAAAAAATTTTATAGGGGTAGATCTTGGAAGCGCATCATTGAAGACGGTCCAGATAAGCAATATGGGAGGTAAAAAATTAGAAAACTACGGTCAGCTTAAAACAGAATATTTTTTTGGTCAAGCCAAAGACGCTTCTTGGCACAAAGAAGCGCTTTTGTCAAAAGAAAATCTTATTAAGGCGCTGCGGGCGGTCTTAAAAGAGGCAAAAATAAAAGAAAAAAATGCCTTTTTTGCCATACCCGATTATGCTACTTTTTTCACAACGTTTCAGGTTCCTTCTATGAGCAGGCAGGAATTGGAAGAAGCGGTTAAATACGAAGCGCCTCGTCATATTCCTCTTCCTCTCGCAGACGTAACCCTTGATTGGGGAATCGTTAAGGGCGCTCCGCAGCTTGAAGGGAGAGCTCCGCTTAAAGTTTTAATGGTTGCTGTTCCCAACGAAACCATCTACCAATATCAGGAAATAGCCAAAGCCCTTGGCTTAAACATCGTTGCTCTGGAAAGCGAGGTTTTCTCTTTAGCGAGAGCCCTTGTTAAATATCAAGATCGCCGGGGAGTTGTTTGTTTGGTTGATTTGGGCGACAAAAGCACTACTATCAATATTGTGTCTCAGAGCGTCTTGAGAGCTTCTCACAGTATAGATATTTCTGGTGAGGAAATATCCGGAGCGCTTTCAGAAGCGTTTGGCATAGATTTCCGCAGGGCGGAGATTATTAAGAAAATGTACGGTATTCAGAGAGAAGAAATAATCCGCGGCCTGATTTTGCCGCTGATAGACTCTGTTATAAAAGAGATAAAAAATATTCTTAATAGTTATTTTTTGGAGGAAAAAGAAAAAGTTGAGAAAATTATAATTTCGGGCGGTAATTCTTCTTTGCCGGGACTGCGGGATCATTTTTCAGAATCACTTAGGCTGCCCGTAGAAACAGGCAATCCGTTTTTGGATTTTTCTTATCCTCCGGGACTGGAGTTAATATTGAAAAAAATCGGGCCTGAGTTTACAATAGCAGTAGGAGCGGCCCTAAGGGGAGTTAGTAAGTAATTTTATTGTTTTAATGGTTAAGGTTATTCCTCAAGAAGAAATAAAAGAAAAGGAGTCTCCGGCCTGGGTGGCATTTTTTTGGTTTTCTGTGATAGCGCTTATTACGATAATAAGCCTGTTTTTTATATTTCATTTAAACACTAAAAAGATAAATGAAGAGCTGGACCAAGTCCAGAAAAAAACAGACCAGATAAGCAACGAAGAAAAGCAGAATCTTAAAACGCAGGCCGCTCAATATAAAAATAAAATTGATATAATCCCCAGTCTTTTAGAGGCGCATTTAATTTCAAGCAGCGCTTTTGATGTCATAGAAAGGAATGTACATCCCAAAATTGTTTTTAATTCATTTTCGCTTATAACAAAAGAAAAAAAAGCAGTGCTTTCCGGGTTTGCAGAAGACATGATCAGCTTGGCCCAGCAGATGAGAATATTTGAGAGAGAGAAGACAAATATAGACAAAGTAAAACTGGCTAACGCTGAGCTTGTTGAGGGCGCGAAAATAGGATTTAAAGTAGATGTCTTTTTCACCGATGAAATTTTTTCAATAAAAAAATGAGATATCCAAAAATAATTCCTCTAGTTTGTATATTATCTGCCTTGTTTTTGGGTATCGGTTTTGTCTGGCCAAGATATCAGTCTTATGTGCGCGCCACAAAAAACTTGGAAAATAAAAAAACCTTTCTGAACAATCAAAACGAATATTTCCGCAAGATAAATGAAATGTTTAAGAGAATGGAAGGAAATGTGGAGGCGGTGGCCAAAATTAACGCCGCTCTCCCCGCCGGCGTTGATTATTCAAAGCTTGTAAACTATTTTGAAAAAACAGCGACTGAAAACGGTTTGATTTTAAACAAAATCAACATAGGAGAGCCAACGGAATCCCAAAATCAATCCGCAAAAAAGATTAAAGAGACAAGCATCGACCTTTCTCTTGTAGGGCCCTACGCCGCCTTTAATAATTTTTTAATAAAGATTGAAAAAAGTTCTCGCTTGTTTGAGGCAGAAAAAATATCCTTTATTGCTCCCCAGAAAGAAACCAATATTTTTGGATTTGAGTTAAAATTAAAGGTTTATTCATATTAAAAAGCATGGCGATTGTTTTTGGGAAAATAAGCAGGAAAAAAGATTTATACTCTCTGATTATCTTAATCGTGCTTTTGGTAATCTTTGCGTTAATGCTTTTTAGCATTTTTCAGAAAAAATCTGCCCTGATTGATATTAAACCAGAAGAGATTGATCCGCCCAAGATAAACTTTTCCAATTTGGAGAATCCGATTTTAAAATTGCTTGAACCATATGATCCGCCCGAAGAATTTCAGGGAGATATAGGCCGCGAGAATCCCTTTTCTTCGCCCCAAAAAAATCCCACATCTCCTAAAAAATGACTTTTATTGAGGAATTAGCGAAAAAAGAGCTGATTGACCAAAAAATTGTTGCCTCTTTGACAAAAGAGGCAAGAGATTCGGGACAAAGAGAAGAGGAAATTATTCTTGAAAAAGGATTGGTGCCCGAAGAGATTTTATTTGAAGAGAAGGGCAGAATGCTTGGAATAGAGTTAAAAAGAGTTTCTGCCCAAGAGGTTTCTTCTGACATATTGGAACTAATTCCAAAGGATTCGGCGCAGTATTATAAAATGATCCCGATCAAAAAAAAAGACCATTCGCTTGAAATAGGAATGGTCTATCCCGATGATTTAAGGGCGCTTGAAGCGCTTAAATTTCTATCCCGCCAGCAGGAATTTGATTATCAGATTTTTTTAATCACGCCCAGCAATTTTAATGAAATTTTTAAGCAGTACCAAACCTTAAAAAAAGAAGTTAAAACAGCGCTGGAAGACTTAGAAAGGCAATTACAGATTAAAAGAGTTGAAAACGAAATTCCGCTCGTTACCTTTGATGACATCGCCGCAAGGATTGCCGAGGCGCCCCTAAGCAAAATGGTTGCTGTGATATTAAGACATTCTATTGAGGGCGGCGCGTCCGATGTGCACGTTGAACCGCTTAAAGATCGTACCCGCGTGCGTTTCAGGCTGGATGGCGTGCTTCATTCAAGTCTTTTTTTGCCCCAGAAAATTCATCCCTCGGTTGTTTCCAGAATCAAGATAATTTCTAATTTAAGAATTGACGAGACGCGCATCCCGCAAGACGGAAGATTTTCCATTTCTATGGGGGGAGAAAACATTGATTTTAGAGTTTCGACCTTTCCCACGTTTTTTGGCGAAAAAGTAGTGATGAGAGTTTTAAATCCAAAGAAACGTCTTCAGGAGTTTCATGATCTGGGACTTGAGGGAAGCGCGCTTAAAACTCTGCTTGATGCAATATCGTCTCCTTATGGAATGATTCTTGCCACCGGCCCCACCGGTTGCGGGAAAACAACCACTCTTTATATGATCTTGGAAGCGCTTAACAAGGAAGGAACAAATATTATTACCCTTGAGGATCCGGTTGAATATTATATCGAAGGAATTAACCAATCCCAGATAAAGCCCGAAATCGGATACACCTTTGCTAACGGTCTGCGCCATGTTTTAAGGCAGGACCCTGATATCATTATGGTTGGAGAAATCAGAGATCCGGAAACGGCAGAGCTGGCAACGCACGCCGCTCTTACGGGCCATCTTGTGATATCAACGCTTCATACCAATAATGCGGTTGGGGCAATTCCGCGGCTTATAGATCTTGGAGTAAAACCATTTTTGGTGCCGCCCACCTTAAATATCATTTTAGCTCAGCGCCTTATAAGGCGCATTTGCCAGAAATGCAAAACAAAATTACCACCCGATTTAAAAACGAGAGAAATTATTTTTGAATCGCTGGCCCCATTATCTCCCCAGATCAAAAGAAAAATGAATATATCCGAGACGAATTTCTATGTATGGAAAGGACAGGGATGT
>JBBIKX010000024.1:0-4951 GCA_037445205.1 Candidatus Wildermuthbacteria bacterium | reverse complement strand
CCACGAAAAACTATTTTGAACAATCTTTCTTTTGGGTTAAAATTAGAAAGGGAAACCATCGAAAAAATGCTTTCTAAAATGAACATACGAAAAGATATTCGGCCGGAAAACATAGACCTCAAGGAATGGATTAATCTTTCCCTAGAATGCAAAAATCTGTTATTATTTAATTAATGGGAAAAATAAAAAAATTATTTTTCTATTTCTTTGCAATCGTTTTGGGTTTTTTCGGAAAACCAATCTTTGCTTTTGCAATATTAGATATTTTTACGGAGCCGGTTAAATTCATTATAAGGCTTGCGGCCGGGGCGGGGCTTTTAATTCTCGTGTCTTTTCTTTTTCTTGGGGTTTCTAATGCGATTATAGGATGGGTCACTATGCCTAATTTTGTCACCGTAAGCTATACTCGGCCGGACAATCTTATTGTTCAATACGGATGGACTACTGTCCGGGATTTTACCAATTTATTATTCATTTTGGTTCTTGTTGTAATCGGAATCGCCACCGCCCTGAGAATAAGGGAATATGAGGTCAAAAGAACAATTCCCCGCTTAATTGCAGTCGCCCTCCTGATCAATTTTACGCCCATAGTATGCGGCGCCATTATTGATGCTTCAAACATTTTAATGAATTTTTTCCTTTCTGCAGGAAGCGGTGGTTATAGCACAATGATTAATGTCCTTAGCAATTCGGCAAACATACTTATAAGCACAATTATAAATTTTGATGTAAGAAATTTATTCAATGGAGTACTCCTTTTTCAGGCGTTGTTTCTAGTTGCCTTTAACTTCATTGCCGGTTTTGTTTTGCTGCTTTTTGCCGTTCTTCTTTTGTTAAGGCACGTCGCTTTGTGGATTCTGGTTATCCTTTCCCCGCTGGCATTTTTTTGCTGGATACTCCCGGGCACTAAAAGCATTTGGAACAAGTGGTGGAATCAGTTTATTCAGTGGTGTTTTGTCGGAGTAGGAGGCGCGTTTTTCATTTATCTTTCTCAGGTAGTTACCCAAAACGCAACTGCGGGAAATCTTTTTGCAAAGCCGGGAGAAATGATTGCTGTTGGAAGTCCGACTCTAAGGAATCAAATCTCCGAAGCTTTGGTTTTTTCTGTTCCCCTGATTCTTCTTTCAATAGGGGCGTTCACAACAATGTCAACTTCAGCAATGGGGGCTAATATAATAACAAAAAAGGCAGGACAAATGCTTAACTGGGGAAAGGGGAAAGCTGGCGGCTATGCAAGAAGCACCTGGCAGGGGTTTAAAGATGCGGGCAAGCCCATAAAAGGAAGGGTTGAAGGAGCTGCCCGAAGACGAATAGATACTATCAGACAAAGAATGGAAGGCGCACATTGGGGAAAGGATCAGGCAGGAGTAAAAGGCAAAGCAAAAAGAGTTGGCGCTTGGACATTCAGGAAAATAGGAGAAATTATCGGGGAGGAGATGGTTCCCCAAAATATAGCCGCAAAAGCTAAGGCAACCGAGGAAGGGAAAAAAATAGAAGACAAATATACATTCAAAAAAGAAATGGAAAAAGCTGCCGGGAATATTGCAAAAGAAATCGGTTTAATTGAGGGTGCGCTGAAATCGGGGAAATTAAAAGATTTTATGAAAGAGGGGGCCATTGACCAAAATAAAATAGATCGGGCGTTTGAGGATTCTGTGAAGTTTGGATTTAAAGATTCGACTAAAGCGTTTAACAAATATTTTTCCGGAGATGATAATGTTCTAAGAAAATTCGCCTCAATCCAAGACAAAGTAACTGCCAATATGACCGAGGAGAAAAGAACTACTGCCGGATTGACCCAGGAAGATGTGCAAAAAGGATATAGTTCCTATAAAGACAAGGTCTTGGCAGAAAGCTTAAACAAAAGAGAGGATTTTGAGAATCTGGCAGAATCTTTAAACAAAATGCCCGCCGCAGAAAAACAAAAAACAATGGAGCACATGGTTGATATGGCTGAGAGAGGACTTTTTGGAAAGGAACAAATCGGTCATGCTGGCCGCGTAATGGGAGAGGAGTTTGTCTCTGTTTTTGAAAACAGACTGCAGGAAAATCTCAATAAGGATGAATTGTTCTATCACAAACTTGATCAGAATAGCGGAAAATCTAGGGCGTGGATAGCGCGTTTTGCCGCTACCAATCCCGTAGCTCGCGAATTGGGCATTACCCTGCCGGAGAATATAAGCAAGAATTTAAATAAATACGAATCATTTTCAAGAGATGCGGAACATTCTGTAAGGCAATTCTCCCTGGAAAGCGCTAATTCCATGGCTAGGCCGTTGGCAGACTTGAATCTGGCGATCAGAGACGCTCAAGGGAAACAAAACAACAAAGATGCGTTCCCCAATCTTAGCGAAGAAGAAAGACAACATGAAGCTGTAAGGGAAAAAATACTCTCATCGGCATATGGGGCGATTGAAAATAAGGGAATTAGGGCTTCGGAACGCATAAAGAATCTTGACGAGATTGGGGATATTATAGACGCAGAGAACACGGCGGTTAGAAAGTTTGCGGAGGAATCATCAGCCAGAGAATCTCTTGAAAACATAAGAACCGCCAGCAAGGCAAGAAGAGAAAGGTTGTCACATCCTTAAATAAATTAATAACTATGGAAAATTCTCTATCAAAAGAAGAATTTTGGAAAATATATAATAATCTTCCCGCCGATCTAAAAGACTCTCTCTTTTCTCCCGACACTGAGGAGGTTATTTTAAACATCTCCCAAATTTGCAATATTGATGATATTTCTCTTTTGGCAAAATTAATCGGTGACGTTTTAATCGGCCTTTTGCCTCCAAAAGAATTTAAAAACAAAGCCCAAAAGAAATTCGGGCTAGAAGACGCCAATGCCCAAAGACTAGAAACATATGTTCAGCACTACGTCTTCAATCCCGTCGCTGATGATTTAGAGGTTTTATATGGAGAGACAAAGAAAAAAGAAAAAGAAGAACCGCTCAAAGAGGAAAGAGAAGACGCTTATCGGGAGATTATTCAATAAAGATTTCATTTCTTGATTATATGGAATATTCCACCCCTCAATTTTTAGAATTAAAACCAAAGGTTGCCGGACCCCTAACATTCCGTCAGTTAATTTATATCGGAGGAATCGGGGTCGTCCTTCTTATACTTTTTACAGTGATGCCTCTGGGAAAATTTCTACTGATAGCCATCCCTTCTTCAGGAATCGCGCTTTTTCTCGCCTTTGGAAAAATAAGGGGATTTCCCGCGCCGACTCTTTTGGCGCGCTCCTTTATTTTCCTTTTTCAAGGGAAAATATATGTTTGGCAAAAAAAAGAAATGCCCATGCCCAGTCTTCCAAGCAGTAAAAAAATATCAAAAGAAGACGATATTAAGCCGCAACCGACCCTAAAAATTGCTGAGGGAAGCCGGCTTAAAAGATTAACTAACATTATTGAAATACATCGCTAGCATGTCTTTATCAAGCCAACAATTTTTGGAATTAGAGCAAATAAGAGAGGGGGTAATGATTCTCAGAGATCGCTCGCTGAGAGGAATTATGGCGGTTTCCTCTTTGAATTTTGCTTTAAAATCCCGCGAAGAGCAGGAGGCAATAATTTATCAATTCCAAATGTTTTTGAATTCTCTTGATTTTTCCTGCCAGATTTTAGTGCAATCAAGGAAGCTTAATATTACCGGCTATATTGAAAAGCTAAAGGAGATAGAAAATAATCAAAAAAACGAGCTATTGAAAATACAAACAAGGGATTATCGCCAATATATAGAAAAATTAGTTGCCGGAAGCTCTATCATGACTAAAAATTTTTTAATCATCGTGCCTTTTTATCTCTCTGAGGCGCAGGAAACATCGGTTGGCGGAAATATTTTGAAATTGAAAACAATACCCACCCTTACTGAAGAATTGTTTCAAAGATTCAAGAGCCAGCTTTTTCAAAGAATGGAATTTTTGGCACTGGGGCTAAGAAGATGCGGAGTATGGGGAATCCCTTTAAGCAGCGAAGAAATTGCCGAACTTTTCTGGAGTCTTTATCATCCCTCAGAGGCAGAAATCGGTTATTATCCCGATCTTCCTCCGGAATTAATAAGATAAAAATGGCCACTTTTTCATTTTTTGACAAATTAACAAAGAAAAATCCTGCCCAAACGCAACCCATGGGCCTTTTAGACATCATTGCCCCCGGGGCATTAAAATTCGGATCTGATTACGCGGAAATTGGAAAAACTCTATCCCGGACCTATTTTGCCTTCTCTTTTCCAAGATACCTTTCAACGGGATGGCTTTCTCCCCTGATTAATCTAGACCTTCCCATAGATATTTCTATCTTTTTGCATCCGGTTGAAACTGGGTTGGTTTTAAAGCAGTTAAGGAGAAAGGTAACAGAGGTACAATCAGAAATCGCTGAAAAAGAGGAAAAGGGATTAGTCCGCGACCCTTTGTTAGAGACAGCGTTCAGGGATATTGAGGTTTTGCGCGATAAACTACAGACAGCAGAAGAAAGGATGTTTCGCGTAGGGCTCTATATTACGATTTATTCTGATAATAAAAAGAGTTTGGACAAAATTGAGGGAGTTCTTCGTTCCCTTATGGAGTCAAAGCTGATTTACATAAAGCCGGCTCTTTACCAGCAAGATAAGGGATTTGTGACAACATCTCCATATGCTATAGACCGCCTTTTAGTTCATACTCCCATGAATACAGCGCCCATCTCAACAATTTTTCCCTTTGTTTCGTTTGATCTAAGCTCAAACGAAGGGATCCTTTACGGAGTTAACCAACACAATAGTTCTTTGGTCCTTTTTGACAGATTTAGTCTGGAAAATGCAAATATGGTTTGTTTCGGAAAGTCCGGGGGGGGAAAATCATATGCCATAAAGCTTGAGCTTTTAAGATATCTGATGCTCGGAGTAGATGTTATTGTCCTTGATCCGGAAAATGAATATAAGCACTTGGCGGACGCGGTTGGCGGATCTTTTT
>JBBIKX010000023.1:0-5373 GCA_037445205.1 Candidatus Wildermuthbacteria bacterium | reverse complement strand
TTTTCCCTTTATCTTCCAAACTACCTCAAAATCATTGCCAAAAATTTCTTTTCTTGCATCAGCGATAATTAAATATTCGCTATTTTTTTTGACGAGTGAATAGTCAATCTCCGAATTAACAGCGATAGCAACGTTGGCGGGCAGGGTCCAAGGAGTGGTTGTCCAAACCAATAAATAAATTTTAGGATTTTCATTTTGAGATTTTAAATTTATTTGGAATTTGGGATTTATAAGCTGGAATTTAACAAAAATCGCCGGTTCTTTTATTTTCTGATAACCCTGAGCAACTTCGTGGGATGAGAGCGCTGTTCCGCATCTTGGACAATATGGAACAACTTTATAGTCCTGATACAAGAGATTCTTTTCTGAAATCTTTTTTATAATCCACCAAACGCTTTCCATGTACAGCGAATCATAGGTAATATAAGGATTTTCCATGTCTAGCCAATACCCAATTCTTTCGGTCAGTGTCTCCCAGTCTTTTACATATTTCCAGACGGATTCTTTGCAATTTTCATTGAACTTATCAATGCCGTATTCCTCAATGTCTTTTTTGTGCCTAAGCCCCAGCTTTTTTTCAATTTCAAGCTCAACGGGGAGTCCATGGGTATCCCAACCGGCCCTTCTTTTAACCCTGAAGCCCTGCATTGTTTTGTAGCGGCAAATGATGTCTTTAAAAACTCTGGCTAACACATGATGAAGCCCGGGCTTGGCATTGGCTGTTGGCGGCCCCTCGTAAAAAACAAAATCGCGGGATTTTTTCCTTCGCTCAACTGATTTTTGAAAAATTTTATTATTTTTCCAAAATTCAATTATATTTTTTTCTTTTTCTATAAAATTTTCATCCATATCACATTTTTTTGGGGGCAAAAATTCCCATTAATCTCAATGTTTCCCTTAAAACATCTTTTGTCGCCAAAAGCAAATTAAGACGGGCCGTCTTTAAGTCTTCTTTTTCTTTTAAAACATTGCAATCCCGATAAAATTGATGAAAAGACGCGGCAAGATCCAGAGCATATTGGGGAACCCTCTGAACCTGATAATCCCTTGCTGTATCTCCAACAATTTCTGGCAATCTAATAAGTTGTTTAATTAAGGCTAGTTCTGAGGGGTGTTTTAATAATTTAAGTTTTAAATTTTGGATTTTGGATTTTGGATTTATTTGGAATTTGGCGCATTTGCGAAGTATTGCGCAAATTCGGGCATGGGCATACTGTATATAATATACCGGATTTTTCTCTGATTGTTCTCTTGCCAAGTCTAAATCAAAATTTAGATGAGCATTCGCCGATCTTTCAAGAAAGAAAAATCTGGCCACATCTTTTCCCACCGATTCCAGCAAATCGTCCAACGTTTTAAAAACCCCTTTTCTTTTTGACATTTTCTTTGTTTTTCCCTTTTCAAAAATAGTGACGAATTGGAGCAAGACTACATCAAGCTTCCCCTTGTGTCCCAGCGCCCAAACCCCTGCCTGAAGCCCCGGGATATCTCCATAATGATCCGCCCCCCAGATGTTTATTGCTTTGTCAAATTTTTTCTCTTCAAATTTATATCTGTGATAGGCGATATCGCCAGCCAGATAGGTTTTCTCTCCGTCTTTTTTGATTAATACCCTATCCCTTATGTCGCCAAATTTTTTGCTTTTAAACCAGACCGCGCCGTCTTTTTTGTAAATCAAATTCTTTTTTTCCAAATACGCGATTGCTTTTTCAATTTTTCGGGAGTAATGAAGATCCGATTCAAAAAACCAATTGTCGTATTCTATGCCAAAATTTTTAACCGTCCTTTTAATAATTTTTTCTATAATTTTTTTTGCCGCCGCCTGACCTGCTTTATATGAATTTTTCCCTTTCATTTCCCTGTAAAGGGCTTCTATATAATCTCCCCTGTAAACCGCTTCTTTGTTTTTCAGAACAGAATTTCCCAGCGCCAGAATTTGCTTTCCGCAGTCATTGACGTAATACTCTCTTTCTGTTTTCCAGCCGGATTTTTCAAGAATGCTTGCCAGACAATCCCCAAAAACCCCGCCCCTGGCATTTCCCACGGTAAGCGGGCCTGTCGGATTGGCGGAAATAAACTCTACCTGCAAAGATCTCCCTTTTCCTGTTTTCAAATTTCCGTATTTTTCTTTTTCTTCAAGGATTTTTTTTAACTCCGAAAAAAGCGCAGTTTTTGAAAGGAAAAAATTTATAAAACCCTCTCCCCTAATCTCTATTTTTTCGAAAATATCCTTTTTTGGATCCAACCCCTCAATTTTTTCTTTTAAAAGCGCGCCGATGGCCTTGGGTTGTTTTTTTGCCTCTTTGGCCAAAAGAAAGGCGATATTTGTGGAATAATCTCCATAAATTATTGAATTTTTTGTTTCAATTTCTGTTCTTTCAAGATCAAAATCCGGGGAAACTCCTTCTTTTTTTGCCTGAATTATGGCCGAAATCAGATATGTTTTTATTGTTTCTTTTAACATTATAGATACATTAATTTTAATTTTTTTTAGCGTTTTTGTCTAATCTTTTCATTTATATTATGATTAAAAAATGAGCATTTTGGCAGAAAACAAAAGGGCGTTTTTTAATTATCAAATTCTTGAAAAATTCGAGGCGGGCTTGGTTTTGAGCGGACAGGAGGTAAAATCAATAAAGCTTGGCAGAGCAAGCTTAAGGGGCGCTTTTATAGTTTTTAGGGCGGGTGAGCCTGTGCTTATAAACGCCAACATCCCCGCATACCAGCCCCAAAACGCGCCAAAAGATTACGATCCTCTGGCTGCGCGAAAGATTTTATTGAGAAAAAAAGAAATTGACTATCTTATTGGAAAATCCCAGCAAAAAGGATTGACAATCGTGCCTTTAAAAATGTATACTAATAAAACAAGAATTAAAATTGAAATAGGGATTGCCAAGGGAAAAAAGCAATTTGACAAAAGGGAAAATATAAAAAAACGCGAACTGGACCGGGAAATTAAAAGAGCATTAAAACAAAAAATATGAACGGTGATGTTGGTTGGTAAATATAAAATTAATAATTAATATTAACCAAAATGACCGGCAATGAATGCGGGTAGATCAAAATTCGGGGGTGAACGGCTTTGACACTGGCATTCTGCTAAAATAAGCGGGCAAGGTTTCTGGTTGTCGCCTATTCCGTCAAATGGCGGGATAAAAAAACCAAAACACAATAAGTGCAAACTTATTTAAAACACCCGCCCTCGCCTACGCATAGTTGGCAGGGCCATCTGGTTTATTGACTCCTGATAAATAATCCGGATGCCAAAAATCAGGATAGGCAAATAATCTGGGCTGCAGAGATTAGCTGCCAAAAAAATTTCTGGAGCAAAAATTCTGATTTTTTTCTGTTTCTTGTCAGAATTTAAACTCAAACAGAATACGCCCGTAGAGATATTTTGGCAAAACCATTGGACCCGGGTTCAATTCCCGGCACCTCCACAAATTAAAAAGATTTCTTGCGAAAGCAAAATATAATAAATAATCAAATAAGGTTTGAGGAAATACGAGTGGTTGACGAGAAAGGAGCGCAGATGGGCATAATGAAAACTCAAGAAGCCATTTTACTTGCAAAGCAAAAAGGAGTAGATTTGGTTTTAGTAACAGAAAACACCACTCCTCCTGTATGCAAGTTGATTGAATACGGAAAGTATTTGTATCGGCAAAAAAAACACGAAAGAAAATCAAAAGTAACCGAGGTTAAGGGAATAAGATTAAATTTCAATATCTCCCTGCACGACATTGAAACCAAGGCAAAGCAGGCAAAAGAATTTTTAGAGAAGGGGGATAAGGTAAAAATTGAGCTGATTTTAAGGGGGCGGGAAAAGGCGCTGGCAGGATTTGCCAAAGAAAAAATTAACAAATTCGTGGAAATCCTTAATTCGTATCTTGCAATTGAATTCGATCAGGAAATAAAAAAATTGCCATTTGGCTTTATCGCAATAATTAAAAAAGGTAAAAATGAAAGCAAAAACGCGGAAGTCGCTGACCAAAAGGTTTAAAATAACAAAAAGCGGAAAAATTTTAAGGCGCGCCACAGGGCAAGATCATTATCGCGCCAAGAAAAGCGGAAAAAAAATACGCCAGAAAAGAAAATGGATCGAGCTTTCTGATTCAGAAAAAAAGGCGGTGAAAAAATTCTTAAAATTCCCAAAAAGAAAATAATATGTCTAGAATAAAAAGGGGGACTATTGCCTCCAAAAGAAGAAAAAACCTGCTGAAGCATGCCAAGGGATATAAATGGGGAAGAAAAAGCAAGTATAAGGCGGCTAAACTTGCTCTGATGAAAGCAAGAACTTATGCTTACAGGGACAGAAGAACCAAAAAAAGGGAAAAAAGAGCCCTGTGGCAGATGCAAATTAACGCGGCTTGCCGCGAAAAAGGAATTTCTTACAGTAAATTCATCGGACAGCTTAAAAAGGCAAAAATAGAAATAGACAGAAAAATCATGGCTTCTTTGGTAATAGAACGTCCGGAAATTTTTGAAGACATTATTAAAAAGGCAGGGGTAAAATAACATTATAGTTAAAGTTTAAGATTCCAAAAGCCCCCGATACCGGGGGCTTTTGAAGTTTCTTTTCAGCAAGTTTGGCAGACTACCTTGGTAATGCCTGCAATGCTTTCCACAGATTATCAATGACCGCCTGAATCGATGCCAATAATGAAGAAAAATCGGCAAGCATTGGGGTTGTGGTTGTGCTAGTGCTAGAAACAATATTAAACGCCGCATTACTAACATCTGTATTGCATCCGGAGTCAAGACAGTAATTTCCCACGCTATCGGCTGATACCGCCAAAATTCTATATGAACCGGGAATAACATTCCAGCATGTAGTCATTAAAAGATCGCATACTCTTTTCCCATCCCAATGGGTGCTGCTGTTTGGGCTTGCGGAAACATTGATCCAGCCAAGGGGATTGATGGAGGTTGTACTTACTAAACCAATCTGTACTTTATCCTTTCCTCCGGACCATCTTATTTGATATATAATGCCTTGGACAAAAGTTTCCCCTCCGTTTGGAGACACAACAGTAACAGTAGAAACGGCTGCTGAAGCAAAATTAGCTGTTGCTGACTGGTTTGAATTCATTGTGACAGCGCAAGTGGCGGATGTTCCTGCGCAAGCGCCTGACCAGCCGGTGAAAGTGTAGCCGGTGGCAGGAGCGGCAGTAAGAGTAACTGTTGTGTCAGCTGTGAAACTTGCTGATTGAGTTGAGCATGCTGTACCGCAGTTAATGCCCGAAGGACTGCTGGTGACAGTACCGCCTGCAGCTATGTTTTTAGAAAGGGAGAGCCGGTAGGTGATTGGCTGCACAATTGCAAAATTAGCTGTTGCTGACTGGTTTGAATTCATTGTGACAGCGCAAGTGGCGG
>JBBIKX010000022.1:0-5950 GCA_037445205.1 Candidatus Wildermuthbacteria bacterium | reverse complement strand
GTAATCCAAAAAAGTTTTTTTTGTTGATTAAGCAGGATGAATAACTGCGAAAACGGCAAAGAAGCGAAAGACAATCCTGCCATTATTAATAAAAGTCTAATAGCCAGAATTGATGGAAAATATTCGCTTCCATAAAGCCAGTTAATCATTTTTGAAGATAAAACAAGCCCTCCTATTACTATTAAAACTGCAAGGAATATCATTATTCTCAAAAAATAATTCCAAATTTTTATGAACCTTTCTCTTGATTCTTTAAAAGCAAGACTTAACGCAGGGAAAAAACTTGCGGAAATTAAGGAAGCAGGAATGAAAATCACTCCGATAATCTTATAAGCCGCCTGATACCAGCCAACTTGGGTAATTTGTCCGAAAGCGCCCATCATCATAGTGTCAACGTTGCCCCAAATTGCCAAAAAGGCGCCGGTTAGCGCAAGAGGCCACGATAAAATCATGTATTTTTTCCAGATTGCCTTGTTAATTCTAAAACCAAGAGGCATCTTTCTTAGATAAAAAAATAATAAAATAAAAATAGCCGTGACTAAGCTGGCAAATAAATAGCTATGGGCAAGATTGCTCGCAGAAGGCATTTTAAAAACTACAAAAAACCCAAAAATGGCAGTTAAGATTGCCGACATTATTTGAAAAAATGCCTGGTATTCCATTTTTTGCTTAGCCTGAAAAAGGGTAAAAAATGTGCCCGAAAAAGAATTAAACAAGCTAAATGCAGCCAATAAAATCATTATTTTTCTTATATATATATCGTCTGTAATTAGCGGGGCGATAATAAGAATTAGAAAAATGGTTATTACAATAAGAAAAATCCTTAAGCTAAAAAGATTATAGAAATCTTCATCTCTTTTTTCATTATTGCCGTAATCCCGAACAAAAATTTGAGGAATACCCAGATCGGAAAAAATCGCGAAAAAAGAAACAAAAGCTAAGGCAAAATTAAATTTCCCGTATTCTGTAGCTCCAAAAATTCTTGCTACATAAACAATCAAGATAAATTTCAAAAATCTTGTAATTATTTCCGCCAGAGTCAGCCAAAAAGTATTTTTTAATATTGTTTGCTTTAATCCAAAATTTTCAAAAAAAAATTTTTGGGGGTTAGAAATTATTTCTTTTATAATCATTTTATTTCCATTCTTTTAGGGCTTTTTCATATCTTTCCCAGGTGCCGCAATCCAACCATTTTCCCCGGAATTTAAATCCTCCTAATTTTTTTTCTTCGGTCAAAAGAGGAAAAAGATCTGTTTCTAACATTGAGAAATTTTTTTTACGGGGATAATATTCAAAAATTTTCGGGCTAAACAAATAAGTTCCAGAACTTATATAATTTGAAGGCGGATTTTTCGGTTTTTCTAAAAATTTTTTAATTAAAGAGTTTTTATCGCAAACAGCCACTCCGTAGTGTTGAGGATCTTGAACTCGTGCCAATGCGATTGTCGCAATAAAATCTTTTTTCTGGTGGAATTTCATCCAGCGATTCAAATCTATTTTTTTAAGCTCATCTCCATTTGTAACAAAAAAAAAGGAATCTCCTATCCATTTTTGAAAAAGCTTCAGCCCGCCGAATGTCCCGCTTGGCTCTTTTTTATCGTAAATTATCTTTATTTTGATTTTTGTATTTTTGGAAGAATAATATCTTTTCTTCCACCACTCAAATTCATCTTTGAAAGAAATATTTCCTAATACGCCTATTTGAAAGATGCCACAAGAATGGAAAAGATCTATAAGATAATTAATAATTGGTTTTTTGCGCACCCTTAGAAAAGCTTTCGGAATTTCATAAGTAATAGGATAAAAACGAGTCCCTTTCCCGGCCGCTAAAATCACTGCTTTAGTGTTGTTTATGTGTGGCATTTTAATAACTTGCCGCTAAAATTTCGTTGATTTTAAGCCGGGTTTTCCCGCCCACATAGCCGGTGCCATGCGCAAGACCAAGAGGCGCAAGAATTTCTGTGGCATATTTTTTCTGAAAGCGCGCAACGGCTGATTTTGTAAGGAATAAAAAATTGCCGCTTACAATGCCTTCGGGATAAATATCTTGTCCCTGCGCTTTTAAAAATTCCTGCAGGCATTTAACCTGCGCATCATTCATCATTCCAAAATAAAGATTTTTTTCAATTCTGCATTTTTTATTATTTAAAGAGCCATCATTTCCGGATTTTTTTTCTAAAATTTCATTTATTTTTGCCTTAATTTTGGCGATCTCTAATTTCAAAAATTCAATCTGCTCTAAAAGTTTTTGCCTTAATTCCTCATCCTTTTCTTCTGGAATTTTATCAACTACAGAAACCCTCCATGAAAAGAAATGGCCTTTTTCAAAACCGTCAAATCCAAAATTCTTGCTTTGAACCGAAGGAATAATAGTCAGCGAGGTATTTTTTGTGTTGAATTCCTGAACAACTATCCGCCCCTTTTTTTTCTCGTCTAAAACCAAAAACGACAAAACGCATTTTTCTTGGCGATCGCAAATTAAATATGGAATTCTGAACAGGACTTCGCCTGATCCCTCAAATTCCAATATCAAAGTTCCCTTTCCTCCAACAATTCTGTGCCAATTTCCCGCCCAATCGCGCGAAACAAATTTGATTGAAAGAACGCTCTCTCCTGTTAAGGGAATAAAATTAATTAAAGGAGCAACGCGAATGTTTTTTAGATGCTGATTTAAATAACAATATTTTGAGCCGAAATTGCAATCGTTCAAAAAAGTGGCGATTGTCCAATCGGTGAATATCTGGGAAAAATCTTCTTTAAATCCGTTTCTTTTAAGGGCGTCGTTAATGGAGTTAATGCCCACCTCCGAAGAATGAAGGGAATCAACCAAAATTTTCAAACCGTAGTGGTCAACCAAATACTGAATAAAAATATTCACCACTCCGTAATCGTGTCTTTCATTGCGCCATTCGGTCAAAGAATCTGTTGTCTTCTCCAGAAATTGCCTTACCCGGTTTTCCAAGTTGGAGCCGGCATAAACATCGTCATATCCCAGAAGGGTCGGCGCATATTCGGCGCGAGCTTCATTAAGCCAAGTTTCTTCGGAAATTTTTCTTAAAATATCTTTTTGATTCAATGTTATCAAATGAACAAATTCGTGAGCCAAAAAGCTTTTAACGTTTGGCTTATCAATAAATTGGGAGTTCAAATAAATTATTTCTCTTTGGTTTGACTGGGGATATTGGACTTTTAAATATCCGTCTCCCGATCTTGTGTATCCCCCCGCTTTTTCAACCATCGGATGTATTAAAATAGTAATTTTTTCATCCCTGTCATGCCCGGGCTTTGTTTCTTGTCCAAAAGTAGACGTTAAGACCGGATATATCTTTGAATCAAATTCCCACGATAAAGAATCCAGCGATGAAAAAATTTTACTTCTTTGTTCGTAGCCCAAAGCGCTCCACCACTTTTCATCAACAAAAAAATAAGCGTTTGAAGAAACTTTTTGAAGGATGGCGGAAGTTTCTTCTCTTTTATCAAAATCATATTGGGAATCAATAAAAAAATTAATCTTTTCTCCAATGGAAACGGCGCTAACCGCAAAAGGCGCTGTTAATAATATTATTCCTATTAAAACTATTTTAGATCTTAAATTTTTAGACAAGGTAATAATTAATCATATTGGTCTATTATATCAAAATTATTATAACAATAACACAAATGAAAACAACCCCGTCTTTTTTTGAGCATAATGCAAAAAGAAGGGGTGTTTTCAGATAAATTTTATCCGGACTATCTTGAAAGCTGCTGGATTCGTTGCTGAATCAGCTGAATCATCTGGGATAAAATCTCAACAATTTTTTGCTGAATCTCTACAATTTTTGCTTCAAGCTCTTTGGCCGTCATTTGGGAAACCGGTTTTTCTGCTGACGGCAAAGATGTGGCTACTGTTATCTGTATGCCTGCTCCCGGCACCTCTACATTCCCTGCCCAATCGTAAGCGCGGGTTTTAATCGTATAAGCGCCGACTGTCGGGTTTTGCCAGGTAAATTCCCAAACAAGATTGCCGTCAATATTGGCGGTTGCCTTAGCCAAACTCCAAGTTTTTGCGCCATCAACGCTAACTTCAACTTTTTGCGCCGAAGATCCGCCCGTATCAAGCACCGTGCCCTTAATCATAAGCGCTTGGCCCGCCAAAACGGTTGACTGAGCCGCAGGTAAAGTAATATGAGAAACGGGCGCGATGGTGTCGGCTTTTGAAATAGCCGCTGAAGGAGCGATACAGCTTGGGCTGTTTGAAACAAGGGAGGCGATAGTGTCAGCGCCAGATCCAAGCGTGAGTCCGAAATAATAGCGGGTTCCCGGATTAAGACCAATGATCAACTGCTGGTTTGAACCTCCTTGGGCTGAAGCAGGAGACCATGTTTGGGTTATAACAGTGCCGCTTGCCCAATTTCCATCCGTTAGGGCGGCCGCGTAATGTTTTGCCACAAAACCGCCAAACATTCCCGAAACAGCTTGAGCCGGCTCTGTCCACCTTAACCAAATAGCGCCTGCCTGCCCGGACGCTTCGCAGAGCAGAGTGCTGACACTGTTGGCAGTAATGGTAATTGTGTCGGTTCCGGTTTTCGTATTGCCGGTCGCAGTTACAGTTTGCGATCCTGCCTTGTCAATACGAAGATTGCCGCTCCAAACGCCGCTCGTAAAAGACGCGTTTGTGATTGTCGCGGGATAGACCAAAGTTCCTCCGACACTCGCAGTCATAGCAACATTGCCCGAAAAACCGGTAGTCGTAGTGTTGTTATGCTGGTCTCTTGCGGTAATGGTTGTGGCCAAGTTCTGGCCAGTTAGGGCGGATGTTGGAGTAATGGCAACCAAAAAATTATTCAGTGTTCCCGCAACCATGGTAAGCGTACCTGCATTGCCGCTGACTCCTGCTGTGCCGCTAAAAACCAAATTGCCCGTGTTGGGAATGGTGCAATTGCCTGTTTTGGGCCTAACTTGGACATCGCTAAAAGTAATAGTTGAGGCGACATTGCTGGTTGCGCTTACCGTGAAGGTAACCGCGCTTGCACTAGGAGTTGCGGTTCCTGCGGATAAAGTTATGTTTCCCGGACTTACAGCAGCAGTAACGTTTTGGGCTGTATTAAACTCAAACCCAGAGGGCGCAGTCAGGACAATAGTTCCCGTGCTGATGTCAGCGGCGCTTCCTTCAATGATTACAGGACCGGTTAGAGTTGTCCAAGGAGTGGCATTGCAGGTATCAGCCGAAATTGCGCTTCCGCCCGTTGCGCCGGTAATGCTTACAGCCGCTCTTACAGGAAATGACCAAGATAAAATTCCGATCGTTAAAATCAAAATTCCGATTAAAGAAACTATTTTTTTCATTTGATTAAAAATAATTAATTGTTCCCCAATACTAATCAGCGCTCAAACAAATCAAGATTCAAGACTGTGGCGTATTCTTCTTTTTAAGTCTCTTGTAAATCCTATGTATAATCTTTTATCTTTTAAGCTCCGCAAAATATATACAAAGAACATAATGCAAGCGCTGATTAGTGTTGGGGATTCGACCTTTAATATTATGTTTTATTATAGCACAATTAGAAAAAGAATAATTAATTTTTGATTCTTTTCATTTTTTAATTTTAAATTCTGAGATTTGAGATTTGAATTTTGAATTTGTTTGTAATTTGTAATTTTGCATTTTGGATTTTGAATTATTATATCATACCATTTCTCCAAAAAAAGCGGCAAAAACCCGTAAACCAAAAACCGCCTTTTTATGGCGGTTTTTGGTTTTTTCCCGCTCGCTTCGCAAGGAAAGCGCGGGAATCGTATCAGTAATTACGGAAGAGTCACGATATTGGCATCGGCCGGAATTGACCAAGTGGTTCCGCCAAAGCCAACATGACCGCCAGTTACTGTCATGTCGCCAACAAGAGCGACAGTCCAGTGAAGCTGGGTATTTGATGGCCATTTGGCAGTATTGGTCGTGTCAATCACAAGC
>JBBIKX010000021.1:4664-6620 GCA_037445205.1 Candidatus Wildermuthbacteria bacterium | reverse complement strand
AAAATATCGACGGTTCTCTTTTTTCTTTGAATTACGGAAAAATTTGCGCCATTGAAATTGATCCGATTGAGAAAAAGCCTCTTTTCCATTTTCTGCCCGCAACAAAATCGCTTTCTATCGCTTCAGTTGGATGCAATTTTAAATGCCACGCCTGCCAGAATTGGCACATTTCCCAGTCCTCAAAAATAAATCACGAGATATGGGGACAAGAGATTGATCCCCAATATATCATCGGGATTGCCAAAGAAAATAATTGCCCCTCCGTTTCATATACATACACCGAACCCGCTATTTTTTCCGAATTCGCCCTTGAAACAATGAAACTGGCAAAAAAAGAAAAAATGAAAAATGTTTGGGTTACAAACGGCTATCTTTCAAAAGAACTGATTGGCCTTATTTCTCCTTTTCTTGACGCGGCAAACATTGATCTAAAAAGTTTCGATGAAGGTTTTTATAAAAAATACTGCGATGGCCGGCTTGAGCCGGTTATAGACTGCCTGAAAACGCTGAAAAAGAAAGGCGCTTGGATTGAGGTTACCACCCTTGTTATTCCGACTTTAAATGACAAAGCAACTATTTTTAAAAACATCGCAAAATTTATCAAAAAGGAATTGGGCGATGAAACTCCTTGGCATATAACCCAGTTTTGCGGAGAAATTTCCTGGAAAATGCAGGAAATACCCGCCACTCCGCAAAAAACCCTAAACAGGGCAAGGCAAATCGGAATAAAGGCCGGATTGAAATATGTCTATACCGGAAACGTTCCGGGCATTGACGGAGAAGACACTTTTTGCCCAAATTGCAAAGAAAAAATGATTGACAGGTGCGGATATTTTGTGAGACGGCGCGACAAAAAAGGCAAATGCGCGAAATGTGCGACGAGATTAAATATCATTGGATAGGACAAAATTTAAACCTCAAAATGAAAAACAAAAATGCAAAATTAAAAATTTCTTTTGCTGTTTTTGCGCCTCATCCTCCAATAATTCTGCCCGATGTAGGATCTGCCAAAGACAGGAAGAAGGTTGAAAAAACTATTGCCAGTTTGAATTTCTTGGGCGAAAAATTAAAAAAAATTAATCCTGATTTAATAATTATTTCCTCCCCTCATCCTGACTGGGGAATAAAAGTGCCGCTGCACTTCCTAACCTCAAAAATCAAAGCGCAAAACGCAAAATCGCAATTCAAAATTCAAAATTGCCAAAGCGCTGAAAATATTTTAATGAACCGCCCCGAAGAAAAAATTGTATATCCCGTTCTCACCGCTTTTGGTTCGCCCAGACAGCACTATCAGTGGGGGGAAATTTTTTATGAGTCAGGTTTGCATAAATTAATAAACCAAAAAATCGCCTTGATCGGTTCCGGAGACTTATCTCACTGCCTTAAAAAAGATGGTCCCTATGGTTTTCATCCTGACGGCCCGAAATTTGACAACGATTTAATAAATTTTTTAAAGACAAAAAATATTGAGGAGATATTTTATTTAAACGACAAATATCCGCAAGCCTCGGAGTGCGGTTTGCGTTCTTTTTGTTTTATTTTGGGAATATTGGACGCATATTCAGACCAATTTGGCAAAGGTTGGCATACAAAAATTTTATCCTACGAAGGCCCGTTTGGAGTTGGATATTTGACGGCCAGCTTTAATTTTAGAAATTAACATTTCGCTAAAAAATACAAATGAAGCTCAGCTGAACCTGACCGGATTGTTTGGGGCTTGACTTTTTATTTGTTCAGAATATAATACAATCAGGAGAGGGTTCGGGATTGTTGCCTTGACGAGTTGATCAGCGTGGGGCAGTCGACGCGCAAGGCCGGCGTGGCAGGCGCCGTAATTCCTGTAACCACCCTTGGTGGTCCTCACCTCCGCAATCCCGAACCTTTCTCCTCATCGAGAGGCCTTGCCTCCTTCCTCGTCCTGAGGGAGGGACCGACGAGGTCCCTCCCTCACCCTCC
>JBBIKX010000021.1:0-4564 GCA_037445205.1 Candidatus Wildermuthbacteria bacterium | reverse complement strand
TTGCCTCCTTCCTCGTCCTGAGGGAGGGACCGACGAGGTCCCTCCCTCACCCTCCTGATGCATCGCACATTGCGAAGAAGGGCCACCCATGGGCCCACTTCATCACCGGGGAGGGTTGCCCTTTTGGAACCCTCCCCCGCCTCCTCACTTTTTGTACCTTTGCCACCCCGCCGTGCGGCACAAGCCCACGGCGATCCCACCCCAGTGAGGGGCGCCCCGCCCAGCGAAGGCGCCCCTCACACCCTATTTCCTGTCCCATTGACAGGTTTTTTTGTTTTTGTATAAAATGAAATCGGGGGAAGGTTCGTTGTCTCGGAGGTGAGAATCGGGTCAAACAAAAATCCGGAAACGGCTGGAAGGCGAAACGAACCAGGCAGAATCAGGCGCCCGCGATGGGTGCCCGTGAACTTCGTGACAGAACCATGTTTCGGGATCCGGGATATCTCAGCGAATCTTCCCCTGCTGTTCTTTTTTGCGCCTACTTCGCCTCCTTGCAGCACCTCTGTCATTTGACAGAGTATATCAGTTGGGGACGTCACGTGACGGGCCCCTTCTTCTTTTTTAATTGCGCAATCAATATTGGTCCATATAAATCTCCCAGATTGACCGGATTTTTTTATAAATCTATACTGAAATTGATGAATCCTTTTGTGATTTTGGCAAAAGAAGCGGTGGAAAATTTTGTAAAGAACAAAAGGATTATTAAGCCGCCCAAAAATTATATAAAAAACCTTGGAACAAAAAAAGCCGGTGTTTTTGTAAGCATTTTCAAAAATAAGGAATTGCGGGGATGCGTCGGCACATATCTTCCGACAAAAGAAAATTTAGCAAGCGAAATAATTTCAAACGCCATTGAAGCGGCCCAAGACCCGAGATTTCCGCCTGTTGAAGAAAAAGAATTGCCCTATCTGTCATACGAAGTTTATATTTTGGAAAAACCGATGATTATAAAAAATCTTGGAGATTTAAACCCCAAAAAATACGGCATTATCGTAAAATCTCTTGGCTATCCTGAAAAATCCGGCCTTTTGCTGCCGGACCTTGAAGGAATTGAAACGAAAGAAGAGCAAATAGCGATTGCTTGCCAAAAAGCCGACATTGACATCAGAAAAGAAAAAATAGCGATCTACGGGTTTGGGGCTGAAAAATATTCATAAAAGAAGATAAAAAAATGCCGAAAATGAAAAAGGGGGAAAAGCGGGACAAAAAATCTGAAATTGAGAAAGAGACGGATATTCAAAAAATAGTGAATTATTATTTCTTCACGAAAGGATTAACGCTGGATAAAATAAAAAACGACGCCAAAAAGAAAAAAATTATTTACTCGCGATATACCCGGCCGGCAAAACAGCTCTTAGAGCTGGCTGGCTCTTTAAGAAAAGCAAAAAAAGCGATAAAAATAGTTGCCGATTGGGCAAACTCAAGAAAGCTTGATTATGCCATTGAAACGGTTTTCAAGCGCTGGCTTGAACTTGACCGCCTAAAACCAAGGGAAATCGTAAAAAAGCCGTTTTATGAGGGGGATCCGATGATCTGGTCTCAATCAAAAAGAAAATGGTTTGTAATAGACAAACACGGACAATGGCTTGAGTTTGCCGACAAAGAAACTAAAATTGAATGGAAAATTGATAATGCCTAAACTATTTTCTGGCATATCAGAATAAGAAAGTGATTTAATAAAAGCGCTACAGAAACTAAAAATAAAAGAAGGATGCTGTTTAACGTCAGGACGGCTGGCTTAATTGGCTTGGACAGAGAAATATCCGCCAGCAAAAGAGCGCTGATCAATACCAAAAAAGAAATTCCAAAAAATATTAAAATATTGGACGATTCTGAAAAAATGCGGCTGAAAAAAGAAGAGTAATAATTGATTTTTTGGGGCAAGGGCGTTTCTTCAAGCTTATCTTTCAAAACAAAAGATTCTTCTTTTTGTAGAATATCGCTTATATTTTCAAAATTATTTTCTTTAGCAGCGTTTTCCCCTAAAATTATTTTTGAATCTATTTTGCCTATTGGCAATGGCGTTCTTGAATTTTCTTTTTGGGTATCCCCTTTTGTTTCTTTCTTTTCTGTCGGTGACGCTAAAACCTGTCTTTTTTGCCTGCCAAAAAACTGAACCACAAAGACGGCCTCTTTTCCCCTATATAAACCTTGAGCTGTCGCAATTCCAATTTCAGAAAAATTTTTATTTATAATATTCTCCCGATGGCTCAAAGAATCAATCCAGGCCTGATGCAGCATTGATGAATCAGAAAAATTAACAGCCAGATTTTCTCCTGCGCAAACGAAATCATAACCAACTTTATCAAGCCAATACCACGGATCAATGCCGTCAGGGCTTGTATGGGCAAAATATCCATTTTGGGCCATATCTTGGGCCTTCAAACGCGCTGCCTCCTCTAAAACCGGATTAACAACGAGGGCGCTTAATGCTTTTTGCTGGCGGTAATCGTTGGTTAGATTTATAAGAACATCGGGATATATTGATGCGAGAAAGCGCGATACTGAAGAAAAATCAAAAATTTCCAAAATAAAGATAAATTCTATTAAGAAAATTAAAAGAAAAATCAGGGCTGTCTTTTTGGAGCTTATTTGAAATTTCTCAAAAACCCTTTTCATCTTTTCGTTCATTGCTCTTATTATTTTAGTTTGTAATGCTGTCAAAAACAACACCGCTTCTGTTTTAAGCGGTGTTGTTTTTGTTTATATTTTAGATCTAGGGCTTCTTTTTCTTCAAAAGAAGAATGATCGCAACAATAGCGCCAGCGCCGACAATTATAATAAGAATGATCCATCCTCTTCCTTCAACTATTCCTCCTATCTGGGCTCTCATATCCGCCCCAGCCGCTCCATCTGGCGTCTCTTTGTCTTCCAAAACTCCTATTTGGTCAACAGCGCCTTCCTCTGGCCCGATATCTTCTTCTACTGCAATGTCTTGACCGGCCACCTGACCATCCACAAGCGCACCACCCTCTTCTGTCGGTTGATTCTGCAAGCCGAGCAAACGCGCTCTGTATTCGGAAAAATCAGGCATTGAAATAAGCCGGGTTGGGCATTTAAGCAGATTAATCCAGCGCGTGGTGGTTTTGTAAACATAACCCGTTGGAACATCTTCGCCGGAATGAAGACCCGCATCCACCCATGGCTTTAAAATCTGTTCTTTGTATTTTAACTGAAACTTTTCAACCCATTCTTTGGTTTGTAAATCGTAATTGCCGCTAACCGGCAAATTGGCGTCCATATGTTCATTCAAAAACATCTGCAATTTCTTAACCTCTTGGGGATCGTTTTCATCGCCGTATTTTATGTATTCCAAAAGATAAACCTGACAAACGCTTTCTTCGCGCGAGATTGCCTCTCCCAATACTTCTCCTGTCGGTTCTTGCGCGCTAAATGAAGCAATGGCTAATTTATCATTGTTAATATCTACGCTGCAGGTAAAGCTTGTTCCACTGCATGCCCCGCTCCATCCATCAAAAGACGAGTTTGCTCCCGGAGTAGCGCCCAGAACAACCTGTGAGCCCTTGGGATAACTATTGGAACAAACGCTTCCGCAATTTATGGTTCCTATATTGCTCACAACAGTTCCCAATCCCGCGCCTGTTTTTGATATAGAAAGAGTATGATAAAATGTTCCCCCGCCGCCGCCACCGCCACCGCACGGACTACCCTGAATTGTCACAAGCACGCACGAAGCAGAACAATAATTACAGCTGCTGTTACAGAGCGGAGCGCATGTTTGACCGTTTTGCGCGCCGTCATCACATTCCTCCTCGTCATCTCTAATGCCATCGCCGCAGAAAGATTCGGCCATACAATCAGAATCATCTCCATCAATTTTCCCATCGCAATCATCATCTATTTGATTATCGCAAATTTCCTCTGAAGGTTCTCCGGGGGTTGCCGAACAAATTGTTGGTCCGGATGGGTTTTGGGAATTGCAAACGTAAGTTCCGCTCGCCGAACAATTACCTGCGCCGACAGAACAACTATTGCCCTTGTTTGCCCATAACTCTCCTTCATCAATCTGTCCATTGCAGTTATTGTCTAAACCATCGCAAACCTCGTCAGTAGCTCCGGCATAAGGATTGCAGGTATTTCCACCCCATGCGCCAGCAGTACAAGTTTCTATTCCGGTATTCCCAGAACAGACGCCGATACCGCAGGTTGTAGGCCGTGTTAAATTTTCATCAATCTGTCCATTGCAGTTATTGTCTAAACCATCGCAAACTTCTGTGGAAGGATAAATCGCGCCTGAACACTCTCCCCATGCGCCATCAACACAAATCTGTGTGCCGTAAAAACATTCGCCAACGTCAGTATCTCCGCATTGACGCTGAGCTCCGTTAGTACAACCGCAATTTTCATCAACAGAACCATCGCAATCTTCGTCAGTTTGTCCGTCACAAATTTCCGGGCTCGCTCCCTGAAAAGGATTGCAGGTATTTCCACCCCATGCGCCAGCAGTACAAGTTTCTATTCCGGTATTCCCAGAACAGACGCCAACGCCACAAGATGTGGGTCGTGTTAAATTTTCGTCAATCTGTCCATCGCAATCATCATC
>JBBIKX010000020.1:0-7410 GCA_037445205.1 Candidatus Wildermuthbacteria bacterium | reverse complement strand
GGCGGCGAAAATTATTTTTTAACCGCTTCACAAATATAAGATATGGAATTCAAGTTAATAATCCTAACATTTAAACCAGCTTTTTTGAAAATATTTTTTAATTTTTCTTTTGAAAATTGCTCGGAAATTAAACCTTCTGTAGTAGTAACTGTTCCGTCTTTGCTCATCTTTTTAATTTTTACCTTCGTTTTTTTATACACATCAATTCTGGTTGGCAGTGCCTTCTCTGAATATACGCCTATAATTATTTTTCCTTTTCTCTTGGCTACCCTTTTCATCTCTTTCAATATTTTAAGCTTGTTTTTACCGAAATTGCCAAAAGTATTACCCATACAAATAACATAATCGAAAGTATTATTTTCAAAATGCATATTTTCCGCATTCTCCAAAAATATCTTAACATTTCTAAATTGAGAGAGGTTTTTTCTCGCTTCTTTTATTGCTTCTCGGTCATAGTCAATTCCGCTAATATTTTTAGCAATATTTATGAGTAATTTTATGTCTTTACCAAATCCGCAACCCACATCTAAAACTAAAGAGTTCTTTTTGATGTTTTCTCGCAACCAAATTTCCTCTTTTTTAATCCATTCTCTATATCTTGGCGAAGAATTTTCAATGGCTTGTTTCCACCACCTATGGAAAGAACATTTATTTATTGTTTTCATAACGAAAAATTTTCTTTTTATTTATTATTTAATTTTCTTTTTCAGCCAAAAATGAATATAAATTGGTGGCCGAGCGCCGAGCCGTAGCGAGGCGCGAGGCGAAAGAAAACTTGAAAAATCCTGACTGGCGGTGGGAGAGGGATTTGAACCCCCGGTACCTTTTCAGGTACAGCGGTTTTCAAAACCGCCCCATTCAGCCGCTCTGGCATCCCACCTTATATATTACAGAAATATGCCCCTATCGGGATTCGAACCCGAGTTCCCAGCTTGAGAAGCTGATGTCCTAGGCCTCTAGACGATGGGGGCGGATTTTTTTAAAGACAGCGCAGAGGATTATTTGCTACATTTTATCAAAATTTCAAAAAAAATCAAATAAAAACTCTTGCTGATGAAGAGTTTTTCATTTTTTAATATATATTTATAATTTTTTTATTTCTTCAACGATTTTTTTCATTTCCAGCTCTCTCGCGCCATCAATTAAGATCAAATCCTTCTCTTGGATTTTTGATTGGATATCAAGCTTTGCCGCATCAACATCAAGATAATTAAAGATTTTTTCTCTTTGAAAACCGCTTTTAAGGGCGCCTTCCGCGATAAATTTAGCCCGGGATCCTATCGTAAACAAAAGATCGGCGATTTCTGAAACCTTATCTCCTATTTTTTCATGAATTTCGGGAACATATTCTTCAAGATTCAATATATCGCCCAATATCACCACCTTTCTTTCGCTCTCTGATTCGTGCTGGCGCACGGTCAGCTTGTTTAAAATGTCCAGGGCTTCAACCATTGAGGATATGCTTGCGTTTTCGCTGTCATCAAGGATCCAGGTTCGTTTTATTCCTTCAATAAGCTGCATTTTTCCGGGCATTGATTTATAAAATTTAACTCCCTGCGATGCCTCCAGAGGATTTATGCCCATTAAAAACGCCGCCCCAATGCCCGAAAGAATCGCGTAAATCTGCTCTCTTCCAAAGATTTTATTAAGCCATACGGGAATTACTTTTCCTTCAAAATTCAGTTTGAAATTAGTTCCTTCCCCGCCTATCATCATATCGCTTGCGTAAATTCTTGCCTCTTTGTCAAAGCCAAAAGTCAGGCATCCGGAATAAGCAACTCTTTTTATGTCTTCATCGTCTATATTCACCAATAAAGGAATTTTGTTTGATAGCCTTTGAATAAGCGATTTGACTGTATTGGCGGATTCTTGATTTGTATCCGCATAATCGTTTGGCAACTCTTTTGTGGAGTTAAAAATGATTATTTTTATCTTGCGGGAGGGAAGAATTTTAACTATAGAACCGATCAGCTTGTCTTGGGTGGGAACGACAAGAATTCCGCTGTAAAATAAGTTTTTCCAGAAATCAAGAATTTTCGGTTTAATTTTTTTGATTTTTCTATGGGATTGCCCAAAAATCTGAAAAATTGCCTCAGAAGAAGTTTCGCGATAATACCCGTCCACAATAATGATTTGCGGTCTTAGGGGGCTTAACATTATTTTCTTTAAAAGATTATTCATAATCGGGCGGTATTCGGTAATAATTAATTATGTATCTCGCCAGTTCGTTAAAAAGCGGAACTGCGGAATATTCGGCTGTTTTCGTCCGGGGGTTATCAAGTTTTATAAGAATGAGGAAATTTGGCTCATAGGCGGGGAAATAACCTATAAAACTCTGCCATGTTTTCTCGCTATACCCTGATTTCTGTATATCCAAGCTCGAATAAGGGATTTGCGCCGTTCCTGTTTTGCCCGCGATATAATAACCCGGAATTCTTGCCTTTTTGCTGAAACCATTTTCCACAACTTGAACGAGCATTTTTGTAATATCATTTATCGTTTCTTGGGAAATAATATTTTCGCGGATTTTTTTAGGAACGGTTTTCTCGGTTTGATCTTCGTTTCTAATCTCCTCTACTATATATGATCGCATTAACGTGCCCCCGTTGGCAAGCGCAGAAAAAGCCCGGGCGAAATTTAGGGGAGTGGTATCTATTCCCTGACCAAAAGACGCGGTTGCATAATTAACCTCATACCCCTTTTTAAGATTGGTGTTAACGGAAGATATTTCTCCGCTAATCTCTATTCCTGTTTTTTCAAAAATTCCAAAATTTTCTATATATTCCAGGAAAATTTTATGGCCGATTTGAGCTTCTGCGAATACTGCGCCGGTGTTAATTGATTTTTCCAAGACTTCGGTCATCGTCTGATTGCCCCAAATTCTTTTTCCGTAATTTTTCAGGACTCTGCCCCCTATTTTTACAAATCCCTCGTCTTTATAAGCAGTATCGGGTGTGATTTTTTTCTCATTTAAGGCGGCGGCCATCGTAATTACCTTAAACATTGAACCGGGCTCAAATAATGCCTGCATTGCCTGATTTTTGAAAATATCAATTTTATGACTTTTATATTCGTTGGGATTATAAGCGGGAAAATCAGCCAGCGCAAGTATCTTCCCGCTATGAGGTTCAAGAATTATAATTTGCCCTCCCTCAATTGAAAAATTTTCCTTTGCTTTTTGAAGCAATTTTTCCCCCTGAGTTTGAAGATTTTTATCAATGGTCAGATAAATATCAGCTCCGCTGCCAAGCTTCAGCTCGTTCCTTATAAAATAGCCAAAGGGATTAAACTTCTTTTGGACAATGCTCTCTTTTCCGCTTAAAATTTCGTTAAAATATCCTTCTATGCCGTATTGCCCTTTTCCTTCCGCGTCGGTAAATCCAAGAACATCGCTTGCCAATTTATTGTACGGATAGAATCGTCCCCTTTCGTTTTTGATATAAACGCCCAACAGTTTTTTTTCTTTGAGATAATTTATCTCTTCATCGTTTAGCGATTTTTTGACTGGAAGAAACAAGCTTTTGCTGTTTTCAAGTTTTTTTAGAAAATCTTTTTCGTTAATCCCCAAACCTTGAGCCAAAATATGAGCGGTTTCTTCTTTATTTTTTATTTCTTGGGGCGAGGCATAACAAAAATACCAATCTTTTTGGATAGCGATGGGAATAAATTTATCTTTGTCGCGAAAAAAAATCTCGCCTCGTTCCTGAGGGAGAGATTCAAAAATTTCTTGCTGTCCCTTGGCTAATGCTTTGTAATAATCATTTTTATAAATCTGAAGATAGGCCAACTTTGCGAGCATTGCTGCGCCCAGCACAAAAAAGAACGCCAGAATTATATTTATTCTCCATAATTTCATTTTGCGGCCACTATGCTTTCGGGAATATTCAAATATTGAACCTTTACTATTTTCTCAAATTCAAAATCTTTTGCCAAGGATTCCATAGATATTGCAGGATCGCTGCTCATGATCGCAATTTGGATCTCCTCGTTTTCTTCCAGCAGATTATTGATCATTTTTTGGGCGAGGGCGATATTATGCATTGTTTTTGTCATTGAGCTTATTTGCAAAAGACAAATGCCCCCCAATATCAAAATGGATAAAATTGATAAAATAGAAAATGTTCGTCTGAATTTCTTATTTGATATTTTTATTGTCATATTTTTTGAGCCACTCTTAGTTTTGCTGATCTGGCAGAAGGATTTTCTTTGACCTCTTCAATAAATGGAGAAATCGGTTTTTTGGTAACGACCTTTAAATTATTTGATTGTTGGTTGTTCCTGAAAAAATTTTTGACAATTCTGTCTTCAAGGGAATGGAAGGAGATGACGACTATTTTCCCTTCTTTTTCCAGCGCTTTTTTTGCGCTATCTAATCCCCTCTTAAGATTATTAAGTTCATCGTTAACCGCGATTCTTAATGCCTGAAAAGTGCGGGTGGCGCAATGAATTTTCTGTCTCTGATATTGCCGCCCAACGGCTTCTTTGATGATTTCAACCAGATCAAATGTGGTTCTTATCGGCTTTATCTTCCTTTTTTGAACGATCTTTTTTGCAATGGCCCTGAAGAATCTTTCTTGGCCAAAATCGCTCAAGACATTTGCGATTTTTTCTTCTGGCCAATAGTTGACTATTTCAAAAGCGGTTAAAATATTTTTTAAAGGATTAAACCTCATATCAAGCGCCTCGTCCCTTTTGAAGGAAAATCCCCTTTTGCTTTCTTTTATATGCCAGCTTGACATTCCCAGATCAAAAAGAATTCCATCCACAGGCCCAAATGAGTTTTCCCTTAAAATATCTTCTATGTTCGCATAAGAATCGTTTACAAGAATAAGCCGTTCGTTCTGAATATTATTTTTTTGAAAAAGATCAGGATCTATTTCTATTGCAAGCACTTTTCCGTATGGTTTGTTTTTTTCAAGAATGATTTTACTATGGCCACCACCTCCAAATGTTGCGTCAATAAAATTTTTATTTGGCCTGGGATTAAGAAAGCTTATAATTTCTTTTTGCAGAACCGGGATGTGCATAATATTGGTACATATCTTAAAACAGGCAACGAAAAATTATACTCCCAATTCTTTCAATCTTTCAGCTATATTCCCGACTTCTTTTTCTGTTTTTAATTTATAATCTTGCCATTCTTTTTCATCCCATATCTCAATCCTGTTAAAGAGGCCGGCAACGATTATTTTTTTGCCCAAGGCCGCATAGCTTTTTAAATAATCTGGGACTAAAATTCTTCCAAGCCCATCAATCAGCACATCGGTTGCGCCAGCAAGCATTAAGCGGGCAAATCCCCTTGCGTCTGCCTGTGAAAGCGGCAATTGGCTCAATTTGTTAGCCAATCTCTCCCATTCTTTTGCGGGATAAAGAAAAAGACAGTTATCAAGGCCACGCGTAATAACTGCCCTTTTCCCCAAAATTTTTCTAAATTTGGCTGGAATAGCCAATCTTCTTTTTTCATCTAGATTATATGTATATTCTCCGATAAACATAGTTTTCCACAAGATTAGTCAGTTTTCCCCACTTTTTTCCACAACCCTGTATCTATTATCCACTATAATCCACAGATAAACATCAGTCAACACATTGCCTGTGGATAATTCTTAAATCCTGTGTAAAAAGAAAACCCGCCCTTTTGGGGCGGGTAATAAAAATTATTAGCGGTTGATTACAGATATTTTGCCCTTTCAACCTCTCTTCTTTTCTTTATCATCCAGAAAAGGAAATAAAATCCTGCTATAAACAGCGCCAGAATAGAAAATATGGCAACAGCTGTCCATATCAGCCAACCCTTTAGCATTGATTTTAACGCCGCCAATACGTTTGCTTCGCCAGTGGGTAATGACGCAAATTTTCCGAATTTAATGGTAGCGGAATCAGAGGCAGACAAATTTTGAACATTTGCGGAGGCAATTAAGCCAATGTCTGTTTTTGAAAGATCAATCAATTTCTCCTGAACAATCTGCCCTTTAAATGTGAGCGTCTTGATTGATTTTGGCGCCAAACTGGCAAGAACAATTCCCGAAGATATATCGCCGCTCAAACTAGCTCCATCAATTTTAAGATTGTTTTTATATATTAGCTCTTTTGGCAGATCAACTTTTATGGAAACATTATTCAACGCCTCTTCGCCGTTATTAGATATAATCATCAGCAAATCAACCATATCTTGGGGATTGGCGATAAACTCTTCTTTCCATTCAGCGCCGTTTTTTTCCTTTTTTCCCAGAAACGATATGGTCAGTCCTTTTGTCTGGCAATCAGCAGGACAACTGCAGATTGTTTCTTCGCAATTGCAGATTCCATCTCCGCAATGATTGCAAGATTTACAATAATCCTTGGTGCCTATTGAACAGGTAGATCCGTCGCACTTTAATTCGTTTTGACATTTTGCGTTGGAACAGCTGTCAATGGTGCAGCTATTGTTGTCTGCGCAATCTTTATATTTCAAACCTCTAGTGCCGCTCTGGTCAAACCAATATAAGGCGTTATTATAACAATCTTTCCTGTAATGAGGAGTTGGTCGAGTACAACCGGCGCGATAACTGCATTGAGAAAGCCCGGCAACGCAAGTTTCGCCCAAGCTACAATAGTCGGAGACCAGCCAAGAAGTCCAGCTCATCCAACCTCCCCAGTTGCCAGTGCAGCTTGCGCTGTTGCCCGAACAATATCTAAAGCTCGTGCGCGTTCTTTTTCCAACATCTGCCCCGCAAGTAGTCCCCCAAGGACAACCATATTCAGTTTCTATTTTTGTATCGCAGACAGCACTGGATGATTTGAACCGACAACCATCGCAACAGGGCCCGCTTAAACATTCGCATTGGTTAATGCATTGTCCATTGCTACAAATCTGGCCCGAAGAACAGGCTTGCACCAAACGACTTTCTATATAGAACGTGCTATAACAAGAATTGTTGCTGCATCCCCTATGATAACAATTTTTTTGCTGATAAACGGCATTGCCCGAACAATAATAAGATCCCCAGCTATCGCATGAGCTTTCACCGCACTCCTGATGCTTATTTAAGCGATAGCCCTGCGCATTGTGCCACCAAACATCATTGTCATAGCATAAAAGATAATTCTGCCTTTGCTGACAGGACGAATCATAATTACAGTTATAGGCGCATACTCCGTTTGAACAATGCCAGGAGGGCCTTTGATCGCTTGCGCATATTCCGTATCCGCAACTGACAGAACCGCTACAAGTTTCAGCCAGGGACCACTCTAAACACGGATCGGAATCATAATTTCCGCAGGTTTGTTTTTGGGCATAGCTATGACATCTTGTTTGTCCGGAATATGAACATTCATTTGTGCAAGCAGGAGGACAATCAATCGCGCAATTGCTTGAATTTTCTCCGCAGGATGAGTTGCAGGTTCCATCGCCGCAGGAATAACATCTTG
>JBBIKX010000019.1:6275-8119 GCA_037445205.1 Candidatus Wildermuthbacteria bacterium | reverse complement strand
GGGCGGAACAGGACATTTTTCAATTCTTGTCCATCCGGGAGGAATGTCGCAGGGGGTCGGAAAGTTTCTGCATTCGCCGGTTGCCTGATTTTGGGCAGGAGTAATTACTTGAACACAAATGGGAACGGGGGGCACGGAAGCTGACTTGCATCCATATATTTGGTTTAATTTGGCTCTGGTAGTTTTTCCAACAAATCCTGTGGGGCGTTTTAGGCCCAAGGGAGCTAAAATTTCGGCGCTGTACTTTTCCTGAAACCCGACAACTGCCGAAGCAAGAAGTTCATCAAAATGAAAAGGATTGGTTCCTTTTGCATACAAACCCTCTTTTTCCAGAGCGATTTGCAAAGCTTCAACTTCTCTACCTGCATCTCCGTATTTTAAGTTAACATTAAAGGTGTAGCACCAAGAAGGTGTGGTGGTTCCCTGAATTTCCGCAAGCTTCTGCTGAAGCGAGGCAAGCTGAGCCCGAAGCTGTTGAATCATAACCTGAATCTCAGCGGCCGTCATTGCCTTAGCAGATGGCATATTAAAGCTGAACAGAAAACTAAAAACGGTTAAGAAACCGATGAAAAAAGCAATTTTTTTGCAACTCATATTTTTATATTAATTATTTTTTAATTTATGATTCTTTAATTATATTTTCCCCGATAAATTCTGTCAATTTCACTTATCCACGGGCCTATTTTTATAAAGATCGGCTCTTGGAAACCATTGACTATAAAAACTTTTCCAAGTCCGGTTTCTTCTTTTATCTCCCTTCTTAGTGTTTTTATCTCTGTTTCTCCATCCTCCGAATGTCCTTTGGGAAATCCCAATAACCCCCCGCTTTCTTTACAGAACCGGGATAATGCAATAAAAGATATTCTCGCTTTTTGTTTTTTTCAAAAAATATAACCGCTCCGGATGATTTCTCAGTGGCCATAGATGCTATTTTAATCTATATTATGCGTTTTGTCTGGCAAAACCCTACCTTTTAAAAGATTCCAGGAGATTATCTATTATGTCTTTAAGCGAGGCGATCATTGAGGAAAGATTATTTATTTCCTGCTGTGATCCATTCATAGATATTCTGCCCAAGACAACATTAACATAAATTTCGCTGGGAGATGTTTTGACTGGTGATTGAGATAGGCCAGAAGAATCATTTCCGGTAACATATCCGTAATAGGCATATTTTCCAGGCAATGTTTCAGCAATAGTCCATTTGTTTGTGCATTCCTTTTGATTGTTACAGCCATAATACGACCAAGTCCCTAAGTTCGCCCTATATAACCACAATCCCCTTACGCCATCTGTATCCTTGCCTGTAATGGTGATGGTAAAGGTTTGGACCGATGAGGCAGTCGTGACCGAAGAAGAAAGAGTTCCTGTCGTAGTGCCGTCAACGGGCGGAGTGCTTGTGGGTGCTTGTCTTTTAACTATATGAGTTCCTGGTGTTGTTTTCGCGTAGATTAATCCAGCGCTTGGATGATAGGCGGTTACATAAAAAACATAATATCCATCTGAAACATCTGTCGCGGGAGTTAAATAGGCCACAACCGTGCCAGTAGAATTCGGCTCAAGCGATATTTCTTGCTTCTCGGGGTGGGTAGGTTTACAGGTAAATTTTAGGGGACATCCCGTTATTGCCACCTCAAATCGCGAAACTCCACAACCTGCGCTGTCATTATTCTTAACAGAAGTTGTGTATGTCAGAACTTGTCCTGGCACTCCCTCCCTGATTAATGGCGACATTGTAATAGTGGGTGCACTGCGAGTGCAAACAGGGGTGATTGGCGGCGCGGTGGGGCTGAAATTAGCCACAACCGTCTTGTTGGAATCCATTAAAACAGAACAAGTAGCAG
>JBBIKX010000019.1:0-6175 GCA_037445205.1 Candidatus Wildermuthbacteria bacterium | reverse complement strand
CTGAAATTAGCCACAACCGTCTTGTTGGAATCCATTAAAACAGAACAAGTAGCAGATGTTCCCGTACAAGCCCCTGACCAGCCAGTGAAAGTGTAGCCCGTGGCGGGAGTAGCGGTAAGGGTAACTGTTGTCCCTTGTCTAAAATCATAAGAGGTCAAGCGGCAGATTGTATCGCAGATAATGCCGTATGGAGAACTTGTAACAGTGCCTCCGGCCATTATGTTTTTAGAGAGAGTAAGGGTGTGTTGGGTGATTGGTGCAATAATGCTAAAGAAATTATCGCTGTGATCACTAATGCAGCTTTGATGGCCATCAGCTGATTGGATGGCGATTTTTGCCTTATCGGTTGGTTTTTCATTGGCTGGAATATTCCAAGTAAATGTTGAGGGACTAGCAGGGATATTAGAAGCAATTAATCTGCCGCATGGAGGACAACAGCGCCCGGGAATGCAATCACAGGCGATTTGAGGTTCGTTTTCATATGAAGCAATTAAATAGATATTTACCTTCTCTATTCCAACTGATCTCCAGGAAATCTTGTTAGGTGTTCCAGAAGTCCACCTCTCTCCTCCATTGGGAGAAGTGACGGTGATGGAAGAAACCACGGCAGGGCTGATCTCTACCCTCACAGATGGGGGGATAGTGAATACTCCCTCTTGACTTCCGTCTTGTCTCTTCCCGTAAACATAACCATAATAAAATTTTGCCCCTTCGGTTGGCTCAGAGAAAACAAATGTTTTCTCACAGACCCTAGCGTTGCTACATAGATGAACATTCCATTTTCCCTGATAATAAGCCATTATTCTATCCACACCATTGGCGTCCTTGGCGGTAATTGTTAGGGAAATATTTTCTCCAACCTTTGCGCTGGTTTTATCAACAGACAAAGTGCCGGAAGCTGGATCTTCCTGAATTGAGGAAAAAATAGTGAACGGCTCATTGCTTGCATCTTTTACTCCGCTCGCTGTCGAGTCCCAAATTTTTACATAATAATCCAGGCCTGGCGCAATTTGTTGGCCTATTGTCCATGGATACTGGCATTGCTTGGTCAATTCATCATAGTAAACGCTGAAACACTCTATGTTTCTGCCAATCATAATCTGCGTAGAACCTCTTTGCAGAGCAATATCATACATTTTAACTCCTTCCCCTCTCCATTTTATATAATAGGTCTTTCCAATCTCCCACCTCTCTCCTCCATTAGGAGAAATGACGGTGATGGAAGCGATAGGCCAAGGAACAAAGCATCTGTGTTTCCAATATTTAAGAATAATTAAAAGAGCACTGTCTGAAATATTGGAGCTTGATGTGCCCGTCCACCATGAAAGCGCCACATCTCTTTCTGTAATATCAATATATCCGTTTCTGTTGGCATCAAGCTCTCTTAAAAGCGACGCTTCTGCATCTGTGATTGCCGGACAATTGGTTGTCTGCCCATAAGAAATTTTTGGCACAAGAAAAAATAAGGAAAGAGCGAAGAGGACGCAAAAAACGAATCGTGATTTTTTGTTTTTCATCATATTTATTAAGTTTAAATTAATTTAATTTTTGAGTTTTTGCCCAATCGACCCTCCGCCAAAAGGGGCTTAACTCTTCCAGAATTATACTACTTAACAAAAAATCAATCAACTTTTTTGTCGTCTTTGTCGTAAAGGTTTATCGCCCCCACAGGACAAGCCCTTTGGGCGGAAATAATATTTTCCTGCGATTCTTTTTGCCAGTCTTTTTTTACGCAGGATTTTGCGTCTTTTGGTTCAAACGCCTCTTGCGCGATTACCACGCAACTACCGCAACCAATACAAAGATTTTTATCAATTTCTATTTTCTTGATTTTCATAATATTAAATTATATCTTTTTGACTTCTCGTTGAAAAGAGTCATTAATTCTTTTAACGGAAGAGAATTGACGATATCCGTTTTTTCCGCCCAACCTCTCCTTGCCTGAAAAATTCCAAATTTCATATTATGAAGTTGGTTTTTATCGTGGGCGTCTGAATTGATAATCATTTTTACCTTCTCGTCCTTCGCTCTTTTTATATTAATATCGTTAAGGTCAAGCCGTTTTGGGTTAGAGTTAATTTCTAAGATCGTTTTCGTTTCTTTGGCGGCCCGCAGAATTTTGTCGAAATCTATTTCGCACTCCTCCCTCTTATTAATAATCCTTCCTGTGGGATGCGCAATTATGTTAATGTGCGGATTTTTCATCGCCGTGATTATCCTTTCAGTCATCTGCTTTCTGTCCATTTTCAAATTTGAATGGACTCCGGCAATAACATAATCAAGCTTTTTTAACGCTTCATCTTTTATGTCAATTGAGCCATCGTTTAAGATATTAGCCTCACACCCCTGTAAAATTCTAAATTTGTTTTGGATTTTGGATTTTGGATTTTGGATTTGTTTAGGGCTTAGGGTTTCGAATTTAGAATTTAATCTATCGATTTCCCTTCTCTGCCGAGCTAATTGTTGCTCGTTTAATCCGCGCTCAATCTTTAAAAACTTGGTGTGGTCGGCAATTCCGATATATTCATATCCCGTTTTTATAGCGGCCCAAGCCATCTCTTTGATCGTATTTGCCCCTCCGTCCCACTCTGTATGGCAATGAAAATCTCCTCTAATATCATCGCGGCAAATAATCTCAGGAAGTTTTTTCTTAAGCGCCAATTCAATTTCTCCCCGATTCTCTCTCATCTCCGGAGGGATCCAGTCCATTCCAAGCGCCCTATAAATATTTTCTTCATTTTTTGCGGCTATTACATTAGACCCCCTGAATAATCCGTATTCAGAGAGCTTTAATTTCTTCTCAAGGGCTATTTTTCTTAAAGCAATATTGTGCTCTTTTGAGCCCGTAAAATATTGAAGCGCTGAACCCCAAGATTTTTGAGGCAGAATCCTGATATCCATATCAAATCCGCTTTTCATTCTAACAGATGCTTTTGTTTTTCCTTTATTCCAGATTTTCCCAACGCCTGGCAAGGAAACAAAAAAATCCATTATTTTTTCTGGTCTTTTGGAGGAAACCAAAAAATCAACGTCGCCTATCGTTTCCTTCATCCTGCGTATTGATCCGGCGAAATCAATTCTTTCTACTTCTTCAAGCGCTTTTAATTTTTCGTAAACAATTCTTGCCTCGTCAAAAACCTCCCCCAGAAGAAACCTCCCCTCGCTTCTTTTTAGAAATCTAATTCCCTCTAAAATGTTTTTTTCCGCCTTGGGACCAAATCCGAAAAGTTTCGCTATTTTGTGTTTTTTTGCGGCAACCTCCAATTGTTTTAAATTGCTTATTCCAAGCTCCCGATGAAGCGTCTTTATTTTCTTAGGTCCCAATCCCTCAACTCTTATAAGCTCGTCCATGTTAACGGGCAATTTTCTTTTAAGGTTTTCATAATATTTAATTTTTCCCGTTTTCAAAAATTCTTCTATCTTCAGGGCAGTGCTTTCTCCAATCCCGGGAATAGCTTCGAGCGTTTTTCTGCCTCCCTTAATATAAATTTTTTCTATATCCTCTTTTAAGTTTTCAATGGTAATCGCGGCCTTTTCGTAAGCATAGGGCTTGAAAGGAACATCGTCAGTCTCTAAAAAATAAGCTATTTCGTATAAAATATTCGCTATTTCTTGATTTTTCATATCATTTTTAACCTTGCATTTTTTATCAACATGTTAAATGGAAGAGTCCGATAACCTTATTTGTTGAATTTTCTGTTTTTAAATTAAATACCTTTATCGCCTCATCGGTAATATCTGCAATGAGTTCTATTTCCCTTGATTCAATTACCGCCTTCGCCCTTTCTGTTACCTCCGCGATTCCCAACGCTCCCGTGCCAATAATCAAGATGTCCGGCTTATGCTTCAGGGCCCTGTCCAAATCTTCCAAGTCAATTGTATGACTTTCTCTTCGCCACCAGTCCAAAACCTCGCCATTTTGATGCAGTTCTATGTCGCGGCGGTATTCCTTTCCGTTTATTTTTATAAGACCGAATTTATACTCTTCTATCATAATATTTTTATAATTGCGATCTCGGGCGGGCTGTTAAACCTAACAGGCAAAAACGTTGTTCCGATCCCCCTGTTTACATACATCCATTTGCCATCGTCAAAAAATAATCCTTTTTTATATTTTTTATTATGTTTTAGGGGGAAAAAAATATCAACAAGCCAAGGAATGTTGATCTGTCCTCCGTGGGTATGACCAGCCAAAACTAAAATATTTTTTCCTTCTATTTTCTCAAAAATCTCCGGCGAGTGAGCCAGAATAATTTTGGCAAATTTCTGATTTGTACCCTCCATGGCGCTTGGCAAATCATCATAATCCAGATGCGGATCGTCTACCCCAATCAAATAAAAGCTTTCTTCCAAAAATATGCGCTCATTGCTCAAAATACTGATCCCGCATTCTTTTAAAATGTTTTTTTCCTGAGAAAATTTCCTGTTTCTGTGGTCGTGATTGCCCCAAACTCCGAATGCACCTTTCTTGGCCGTCAAAGAAAGATCTTTAAAATATTTTTGCGCTTCTTTGAGGTCTTTTGCTTGCCAGTCAAATAAATCTCCGGTAATAAAAAGATAGTCGGGATCTATTTCTTTTAAAAATTTTAAAAGCTTTATCTCTCTGGCGCCGATTTTTTTAAAATGGATGTCGGAAATATGAACTAATTTCAAATTCTTTAATTCATCAAAAGAATGCGGCAAAGAAATTTTTAATTCTTTTTTTAGTAAAAAATTTGGCTCAACAAAGACGCACCAAAAAAATCCCAGAGCAAAAAAAGCGGCTATGATATAAAAACCAAGCATTTTTTTATGTAAATGTTTTAAAAAACGAAAGAAACTACTTTGAGACATTATGCCTTATGTATTTCTGCTCGACAATCCTTAAAATCAAAAAGATGAAAACGCTCAAAAGAGAAGTAAAAAACGCCAGATAATACAATTTGAAGCTGACAGCCACTCCTACGGCTGCAACAACCCACAGCCCAGCCGCCGTAGTCAGGCCTTCAATGCGATCACCCCTGAATATGATTGATCCCGCGCCGATAAAACCTATGCCCGTTGCTACTGCCTGTACTATCCTTGAAGGATCAAAAGATATGTTTGTTGACTCAAGGGACATCGCCCTGACTCCATATATGGCAACTATTGAAAAAACAGCCGAACCCAGGCAAACAAGGGTATATGTTTTAAGCCCGGCTCCCTTTTTTCCTATTTCCCTTTCCAGCCCGATTATCCCGCCAAAAAAAGCAGCCAGCAATATTTGGATAAAAATCTCTAATTCCTGAATCATTTTAAGATCTAAAAATCTTATAACCCTCCCTTGCTTTCTTATTAACCTTCAGTCCGATTTCCTCGCCCTTTTTGGCGGTATTGATTTTTTGGTGCTCAACCTGCATTGAATTAACTCTTTGGCTGAAATCAACCTCTCCTCCTCTAATCTTAATTTCATCGCCCACAGAAAGAGGAGCGAATAATTTCACAACCGCAACGCTGATTTTATCATAAAAATGAGTGATAATTCCTATCGGCTTATTAGTCTTCTTTAAGGTTTCTTTGGCTTTTGGCGTCTTTTTTGTTTTCTTAAAAACAGATGGGTTCGCCTTTTTTCGGGGAAGAGTTTTGGGCTTTTTCTTGAGAGTTTTTTTGATTTTTTTAATTGATTTTTTCTTTTTGGTAACCATATTTTTTAAAAGAGATTTTACGACCTTTATAATACTATTTTATCATAAAAAAACATTTTATGGGGGGAATTATATAACTCCGCTCGAACGCATTTTGAACGAAACGGCTGACCTCTGCGCCTCGCCCGCTCTCGACAAGCTCGCGCGGGGCGCTCCCGTCTCCGCGTTTTGTGGTGGTTCGGTAATCCGCTCACACTTCACAAATACCTCGCATTGGCCGCTCGCTTCGCCCACGATACCCGTCTAGTCTTGCTTGTGTTCGCTACGGTTTTTAAGGATTGCAATATCCACATTGGGCCGGATCAGCAACTTTTCCATACTTGGTAACGAGTCGCTTTTCGTTGTAACCGCATACGGCACACTGGTATATGTCATTGAGTGGCAAGTCTGTTGGTATGCCGCATAATGAACACTTGAGTCCTTTTTCAAAATCTACAACAACAAAACCAGGAGTATGACATTGAGGACACAATGATTTAATGTTTTTTATTAAATCTTCCGTCGCTTTTTCT
>JBBIKX010000018.1:0-9220 GCA_037445205.1 Candidatus Wildermuthbacteria bacterium | reverse complement strand
GCTTGACAAAATCTTTTCTGCGATTAAAATGATAATACCGCAGACAATGGGTGCCCGGATCCGGGGTAAATCCCATCGAGGTAAACCAGTCCGTTTCTGGCTGGCTAAATCTTGGTCTGCAAAAGCAGATTTTTTTATTTAAAATATGGCCATTACCAAAGCAAAGAAAAAACAAATTGTAGAAGAATTCGGTCAGTTGCTTAAGAAGCAAAAGGTTATTGTTTTTTGCAATTATCAGGGAGTAAAAACTAAAGAAATGAATGAAATAAGGGAATCCCTGAAAGGCGTTGGCGCCAAGCTGAAAGCGCTTAAAAAAACCCTTGCCGAGATCGCTTTCAAAAAAGAGGGGATAGATTTTTCTAGAAAACTATCAAAGACGCAGCTTGCAGTTGTCGTAGGAACAGAAGATGAACTGGCGCCCTTAAAAGTCCTTTACGATTTTTCAAAAAGGAACAATCAATTTGAAATTTTGGCTGGATATTTAGAAAAAGAATTTCTAACGCAAGAAAAAGTTACTTTGCTTGCCCAGATTCCTTCAAAAGAAATACTTTTGGGGCAATTGGCGTATGTCTTAAAAAACCCGATTTCCTGTTTTGTGAATGTATTAAACGGCAATATTAAAGGTCTAATTAACGTTTTGGCAAAAGCCAAGGCATAATCATTAATTTTTATTTATTCAATTTATGGCAGAAGAAAAAAAAGAAGTTAAGATCCCGGAAAAATTTAAGAAACTGGTTGAGGAAATTGAGCAAATGAAGGTTGCCGATCTCGCAGAGCTTGTAAAAATATTGGAAGAAAAGTTTGGCGTTTCATCTGCTCCCGTAGCGATGGCAATGCCTGCGATGGGCGCCTCAAACGATGCAGCGTCGCAGGAGGAGGAAAAGTCAGAGTATACCGTTTTCTTAAAATCTCCCGGAGACAAGAAAATTGATGTTATAAAGGTTGTCAGGGATACTACCCAGAAAGGGCTGAAGGAGTCAAAAGATTTGGTTGATGCTTCCGCAAGCGAACCCCAGCTTTTAAAGGAAAAGGTTAAAAAAGAAGAGGCAGAAGATATGAAAAAGAAATTTGAAGCAGCGGGCGCTCAAGTAGAGCTTAAATAATTTTCTTGAATCTTTGAAAAAAACGGGGCTTTCGCCCCGTTTTTTCTTTATTAAACTTTTCAAAAATAAGGCAGTCAAAACTTATAAATAAGATATGAGATAAAAAGCAAGAAAAACAAAGCCGCAAGCAGAAATATCTTTTTATTGATTCTAAAACTTAAAACGTTTGGCATGGAATACAAGAATTTCAACCTCCCTCTTTTTTCTGTCAAAAAAAACACAAAAAAGACTCCGCTCCACCCTTTCATTTCTTGTTTTTTTGTTCTGAAAAATTTTTTCAGGGATTTATCGTCAATTCGGGGCAAATTGATCAATTCGCTAAAAACGCTATCATAAAAATTTTCAACAAGGGATTGATTCAAAATCATTATTTTGTCTTCGTTAAAAAGCCTTCCCGAGGCAATGTTGGAAAATGTTTTGAGCATAGAGCCCGATAAAAATTCCATATCTTCATTTATCTCCGTCAATTCATCTCCCCTTAAAAGCAATATTCTTATATTTCCCGAGCGGGAAAAATGCAGAAAGGAGCTGCTTAAATTCATCACCGCCATATTCAAATTTCCAAGCCAGCCCACTTCTCCATTGCTTGATTTTTGCTCTAAAAATTGATTTACTTTTTTTAACGCTTCTGTTAAACCTTTTTCGGGCGTCCTTTTGGGGTCAAGATAAAATTCTTTGTTTATAATTTCTGATATTTCTTGGGGAAAATTTTTGTCTCGGGAAATGCTGTTTGTAAATTCAAAAACAAGATAAAGGTTTCCCAAATGATTCTTTGAATTTTCCGGCGGCCTGAAGCTGAATACTCCGAATTTTGTATCCGGTTTTAAGCGGGGATTAAAATAATATTCCAATGCCTGCATATTTTCATTATAATAAAACTAAAAGAAGCCTGCAATTAGATATCTTTTACGCATAGCCAAATAGGGGAGTGTTTTTTTAAGGGGCGAGTAGCTCAATGGTCAGAGCACTACATTCACATTGTAGGGGTTACAGGTTCGAGTCCTGTCTCGCCCAATTGTAAATAGCAAAACAGATTGTTGGTTCAAATTCGTCTGAGCGCATTTTCTTATTTTAAAAAAAACTGGCCCCGCCTCTGCTTTCGCTTTGGCGGGACCCGTCGGTTAGCCCGCTATGGAGCTAACCGAGGATCGGCGATCACGTCGGAGATGTGATCTTGCCGTGGCTGGTGAACTGGTCAATATCTATCTGAACCTGAACATAGAGGGAGTTTAAAAAAGAAATGGGCGACCCCGCTTGACGCAGAGCCGCCCCCTCGCAATCACGACAGGAGTTGGATGATAACAATTCCCCATCCAACTGCCGCAATGGTCGTCAGCGCTCCGACGGCATATCCGTCTAAGAAAGCACTTCCAGGGTGCTTAATCCCCCCATCAGGCTTCACCCATTTGCGCCTTCGCAACGCTGAGGCGGAAGCGATCCCGGCTCCCGACGAAAACGTTGCTACAGCAAGCGCTATTGCTGCGATGATGATTAACGCCATTGTACACCCCCCTTGTGTCTATATTATAACACATTAGATAATAATATGCAATACCGATTGATTTTTTGCTTTTCTGTTGGTTTTTAAAATGATATTATTAATCAATGAATCCGATTACTCATAATATTTTAACTCAGTATGTCCAATGGCATTTTTTTGAAATGCCAAAAGAAATACTCAGGGGATGGAAAAATTATTTAAAATTTTTTTCCTACTTTTTTTCAATTCCGATTCTTATAAAAAGTTTTTTTTCTCCCTGGAAGAGAATCTCGTGGGGATACGGCAGGGGATTCAGCCCCACCCGATTCCTTGAGACAGCGATTTCAAATGTGTTTTCGCGGATTATCGGAGCGTTTTTAAGATCCATTTTAATTGTGCTGGGTATTTTCAGCGAATCCATTATCTTTGTTCTGGGGGCAATATTTTTTATTGCATGGATTTTTCTTCCGGCTATTTTTATTTTTTCATTTTTTTTCGGATTAAAACTTTTATTTGCGTAAATGTATTATTTTAATCTTCCAAATTCCGTCATCTATTCGTCGCTTTCTTATTGCAATTCCTATTTTTTAAAAATCCTTAGATTCCTGCGGTTTATATTGGGAATTTTATTTCTTTTGTTCACGACCCTTTCTCTTATAAGCTTTTTTGCAAAAGAGCCAAATGAAATTATTTTTGGCGCGTTTTTTTTAGTTTTTTCCTTTTTTATTTTGATTGTCGCTCTTGAGGCGTTTTTGAAACTGAAAGTAAAAAATCCAAAAATTCCCGCGGATTCAAACAATATTGCCGATTTTTTGAGTTTTGAAAGCGCGCAGATTGTTGATCATGCCGCAAAAAGCGCAAAAAGATTTGGAATAAATTCTGCCAATCCTTCGGCGCTGATCTGGGCGCTTGCCTCAAAAAGCGATGTTTTTGATTTTATTTTAATCCGCCTTTTGATTAACAAAAAAGATTTTCAAAAAAATCTTGAGGGCTATTTTAAAAATTTAAAATCGCTTGAGAACGAAATAGCTGTTTTTGGAAAGATAATGGAAGAGGCAAAAAAAAGAAGCGCTGAAAAAGATCGCAGGCGCATTGAAACAGAGGACATCATTTGCGCCTTAGCCCAAAACGATCCTTTTCTGGAAAAATTTCTGGTGGAGAGCGATTTGCATCCAAGAGATATTATCGGGCTTGCGGAATGGAACGAGAGAAAAAGATATTTTTTGGCAGAGAAAAGAAAATTCTGGGAATATAAAAACCTTGTGAGATGGGGGAGTATTGGAAACGATTGGGGCGCGGGATACACCATTACGCTTGACGAATACGGCACTGACTGGACAAAGATTATCCAAAAAGAAGGCTATCCTGACATTATCGGATACAAAAGCGAAATTGAGCAGGCGGAAAGAATCCTCTCCAATCCGGAGATAAACAACATAATGCTTATTGGCGATCCGGGAGTGGAAACAAAAAACATTGTTTTCGCTTTGACAAAAAAAAGCGCGCTTTCAGAAAGCTTGCCGCCCGTCAACAACAAGAGAGTTGTTGAATTAAGATTGCCTTCGCTTTTGGCCAAAATGGAAAGCTTGGATCAGGTTGAGCTCGCCCTTGAGGCGATATTCAAAGAAGTTATTTCTGCGGGCAATATAATATTGGTAATAGACGATTTTCACAGCTATGTTGAGAAAGAGCATCGTCCGGGCGCAATCAATATAAGCGCTATATTGTCCACATATCTTCCTTATCCCCAGTTCCAGTTCATAGCGCTTACCAACTATCAGGGGCTTCATCAAAACATTGAGCTTAATCCTTCTCTTTTGAATTTTTTTGTCAAAATAGAAACAAGAGAACCCTCCAAAGAGGAGACATTTTCCATGCTGGAGAAGTTGGTGCCTGCGCTTGAAGCGAAATATAAAAGATTTGTAAGCTATCAGGCCTTAAAACAAATTGTGGATCTTTGCGAGAGATATATTACAAATCTTCCCTTCCCCAGAAAAGCCAAAGACATTTTGGACGAGGTGATAGTCAAAGTAACGGCCTCAAAAAAATTATGGGTATTGCCCCAAGATGTTGATGAGCTAATCAGCCAGAAAACCGAAATTCCTGTCGGAAAAATTGAAACGCAGGAAAAAGAAACTCTTTTGAATTTGGAAAACCTGATTCATAAAAGAATTATTAATCAGGAAGAAGCGGTCAAAGAGGTTTCGTTTGCTTTAAGGCGCGCCCGCTCGCAAATTGTGGCGCGCAAGGCGCCAATGGGAACATTTTTATTTTTGGGCCCGACCGGCGTCGGGAAAACCGAAACCTCAAAGGCGCTTGCCGAAATTTATTTCGGATCCGAGGACAGGATGATTCGGCTTGACATGTCAGAATTTCAAAACGTGACCGATATCCCGCGACTCCTTGGATCTTTTGACCAAGAGGGATTTTTAACAACAAAAGTCAGGGAAAGACCTTTTTCTTTGATACTTTTAGACGAAATTGAAAAAGCCCATCCCAATATTTTGAATCTGTTTTTGCAGGTTTTGGACGAAGGCCATTTGACAGACGGCATGGGACGAAAGACCGATTTTAGAAGCACAATAATCATCGCCACTTCCAATGCGGGTTATAAAATTATTTTAAAGGCGCTTAAAGAAAACAAAACGATGGACAAAACCAAAGAGTTTCTTTTGGATGATTTATTCCAGCGAGGAACGTTCAGGCCGGAATTTATAAACAGATTCGACGCGGTTGTTTTGTTTAAGCCCCTCACCCCAAAAAATCTTTTAGATATCGTAGGGCTCCAGCTTGAAAAAATTAAAAAAGGGTTGGCGGAAAAACATATAGAGCTTGTTATAACTCCTCAAGTAAAAGAAAGAGTGGTTGAGCTTGGATACGACATAACTTTCGGAGCAAGAAACATAAAAAGAGTAATACAGGATAAAATAGAACATTCTTTGGCAGAGGCGCTTTTAAGGGGGGAAATGAAAAGAGGAGACAAAATATACGTTGATTCTGTAAGTTTTGAGGTAAAGCACATGACATAAAAATTATAATGTTATATAATTGAATAATTAAAAAACCATTATGGAAAATCAATCGCCTTTTTATATAGATAAAACATTAAACCCCAATTATTCCCAAGAAGAAACCGCTGCCCCCGTTAAACCCAAAAGGCGGGGATTTCTGATCGGACTAATTATTTTAATCATACTTCTTTCTTTGGCGGTGGGAACAGTTTTGGCAACAAGGATTTGGGATCCATTGTGGAGTCCTTTCAGGCCTTCCCCCCAGAAAGTTTTACTGAACGCTTTTAGTGCGCAAAATAATATTAAAACATGGCACCAAAAAGCTCATGTGTCTTTTAGCGCAGAAGAAGGATCGCAGGATTCTTTTGTCATTGAATTTGACATAGAAGGCGATACAGACGCAACCAGTAAAGAATCTTTAAAATCACAGACAAAATTTGACATTGGAATTTATGCAGGGCCGTTTAAATTTCCAATAACAGGGGAGGCAAAAATTATAGAAGAAGATTCTTATTTAAAAATAGACAGCTTTCCCTTATCCGCATTGTTGACATCCCAACTCCGCAGATCCCCAAGCTCAGACATAAAGACTTATAATCCCTATGAAGAAATGATGGAGAGCATACTGCAGGCATTGGCGGATAAAATTATAGGCAAATGGATTAGAATTTCTCCCAAAGATTTAGGAATGGAATTTTCGCTTCCAAGAGAAAAAAAACAGAAATTAGAAGAGAGCATTGAAAAATTAGTTTTTAAATATCCGCTTTTAAAGGCAAAAAAAGAATTTTCCGACGAGATAGTAAATAACAACAAAACATATCATTATTTATTATCGCTTGACAAGGAAAACTTTAAGTTGTTTCTTTGGGATTTGTTAAAGACAACGCAAGATTCGGATATTTTTCCGACAGAAGAGGAAATGAGATTAACCGAAGGAAGAAAGGCTGAAATAATTGAAAGCATTGATAAATTTTTTGATGTGGCAGGGGACATAGAAACAGAGATCTGGATTGATAAAAAGACATATTTTATCTATAAAATCAGGGGCGAGAAATTAATCGATGCTTCCAGGATTCCAGAAGCCAAGAAAGATATGCAGGGATATATAAAAATTATATGGGACATATCCTTTTCAAAGTTTAATCAGCCAGTAGAGATTTCTGCGCCCAAAGACTTTACAAGCATCATAGAAATCTTTGGTCCTCTTTTTGGCTCTATATTGGGCGGAACAGCATCATTTTAGGTGATTAAAAAGATTATTTTAAATTAGCGGAGGAAACTCCGCTTTTTTTGCGGGAAATATTGACAAAATAAAAGATAAAAGTTATAATTAGTTCCATAAAGGAGGTTTGCGATGTGGAAGAAACTGGTTGCGTTGATTTTCGTACTCGGGGCCACGCTTGGCGTGGGCGGTTGCATCTTTGACGGTTGGGGCGCCAGCTCTGCTTGCGACCCGTCCATCGCCCCGCCCCAGATTTTGGGGCAGATGCACTGTACGGATTTGTTGGGCCTCCTGGCCCAACGATTACCGGACAGCAGATTCAGGGGAGCGACGTTTGAGGGGTGGTATGATCTTACCTCTGAGGCAGAGGTGAGGCGCGCTGTGTCTTCTCTCGTTCGGTCATCCGATCATATATGGGTGGCTATCGGCAAGATGAAAAGCTGGGGAAAGTCGCTGGCAATCGGCTGGGCATTTGACAGCCAAGGTCAGCGCGACCTGATTGCGTTTGTTCTCCACGGCGGCCGGATTTTGTTCTATGATCCGGCCAAGGGGTGGATGGAGCATATCAGGATCTTTGCCATCCACATCTGAAAAATCGCAGGAGGGTGTTCTTCGCGAATACCCTCCTGCATCTTGATTTTTATTTTTATTTGATTAAAATATGAAAATGGCCGAGATTATTGACACATCGTTTATAAAATGATAGAATATTGGTCAGTCTCTATGTTAATAAAAAATTTAATAAAAAATATGAACAACAAAAAGTTTTTATTTGCCATGGGATTGTTTATATTTTTTGCATTAATTCTAATTTTGGCATCCGCCAAACCGACTTTTGCCGCCTGTATTTGCGGAGACGGATATTGCAATACTTCTTGCGAAAACTCTTCTAATTGTCCTGGTGATTGCGGGGGTGGAGGAGGGGGCGGTAGTTCTTGCGTCTGTGGAGACAGATATTGCAATACATCTTGTGAAACATCAAGCAATTGTCCAGGCGATTGTCCGCCTCAATGCACAAATGAATGTTCATATCCCGGACAAAAAAGATGCACTGGAACATATACTTATCAAACCTGCGGAAATTACGACTCTGACCCCTGCCTTGAATGGTCGTCCACACAAAGCTGTCCCAGCAATACCTGCATAGGCACCACTTGGAGAGCTTATTACTGTTCCTGTTCGGGTTCTTGCACAAGCGCCTGCATTTATACAGACACTTCCTGCTCAACAAGATGTTATTCCTGCGGCGATGGAACCTGCAACTCATCCTGCGGAGAAAATTCTTCTAACTGCCCTCAAGATTGCGGTTACCCGACCTTAAATGTTTCTTGCAGCGCCTCTCCTAATCCCGCGCAAGTTAATCAAACGGTTAATTTCAGCGCAAATGCAAGCGGAGGAACAGGCGCTTATTCATATAATTGGTCAGGAGCATGCATAAGCTCTTCATCTTCCACCTGCAATAACAGCTTTTCAAGCGCTGGAACATATACAGCCACAATTAATGTAACCTCTGGCTCTCAGACAAAATCAGCCAATTGTTCCGTAACAATAAATCCAATTCCCTGCACCTGTTCTTCTTGGAGCGCCTGGCGAGACAGAGGCTGTGGTCAAGGCAGTTGTCCTCAAAATCAAATGCTGCAAGAAAGAATCAGAACCTGCACGCCTGCGAGCTGCAACACTGAAAGAGAGACAAGATGCGTGGATTCTTCCAGCTGCCAGCCCTCCTGCACAAATGAATGTTCATATTCCGGACAAACAGAGCAGGAATGTTCTGGAAATTATGTCCAGAAAAGAACCTGCGGAAATTATGACTCTGATCCCTGCCTTGAATGGTCGTCTTGGTCAAATTTACAAGATTGCGGGCAAAGCGGATGGACAAATGACTACCAATGCGTATCTTCCAGATATTTACAAAGAAAATGGATGAATAGGGGATGTTCTAACGCATCCTGTTTTGCCACCAGCGAATGGAGAGAATCTCAGGACTGCGGTCAAGATTCTTGGACAGAAAATTACAGATGTTCCGGAAATTGGATTCAAAGAGAAAAAATCAAAAAGGGATGTTCAAATAATTCCTGCTACAATCATTCTCAGTGGGAAAATCATCAGGATTGCGCGGTTAGCGGAAAAATTTGCCAAAATGCGCAATGCGTTTCAAGCTGCCAAGACGAATGCTCAAGCCCGGGAGTCAAAAGATGTGTTGGCGAAGATGGTTATCAAACCTGCGGAAATTATGACTCTGATCCCTGCCTTGAATGGTCGTCTACACAAAGTTGTGGAACTGACGCCTGCATTGGAACCTTTTGGAGAGATTATTACTGCACAGGTTTTGGTTCCTGCAATCATTCTGACACTTCCTGCTCAACAAGATGTTATTCCTGCGGCGATGGAACCTGCAACTCAT
>JBBIKX010000017.1:0-9460 GCA_037445205.1 Candidatus Wildermuthbacteria bacterium | reverse complement strand
TTTCCCTTTCTAATTTTAACCCAAAAGAAAGATTGTTCAAAATAGTTTTTCGTGGAAACAAAAACCCCGCCTTTATAACCGAAAAAAATAGATTTTCATCGCATTGCCTGGCTTTGTTTTCTATATCTTTTATTTCTATTACTGCGCCGTCTACTTTCGGCTTTGGCCAGAAAGCGTCTTTTTTAACATAAAATAAAATTTTTGGCTTGGCGTAGAATTCAATCGCCAGCTTGGGCAAAGATGATTTCTTTGAACATATTTTTTGGGCCACTTCCTTTTGAACCATTAGAATCATTAATCGGGGCGGGTTTTTTCCTTCCAAGAATTTCCTGATTACAAAAAGAGAAATATTGTAGGGAAGATTGGCAATTATTTTATAATTTTTGGGTAAGCCCAAGCTTTCTGCCTTAATTTTTAAAATATCTTCTTCAATAATTTTTAGATTTTTTAATGAGGACAGATTTTCTTTCAACAGAGGAACAATTCGCCTGTCTTTTTCAACGGCAATTATTTTTTTTGCCCTTGGCGCAATTTCTTTTGTAAGCGCGCCCATCCCCGGCCCTATTTCCAATACGACATCTCTTTGGCTTAAGGCGCAAAAAGCGATGATTTTTTTCAAAACAACGCCATCAATCAAAAAATTTTGCCCAAATTTTTTGAAGGGAATGATTTTTGATCCAAAAAACATATTTTTTTCTAAATTTTTCATAATCTTTAACGCTTTTGTCTTGGGATGAGAGCCTTGACCGACGTTCTTGAATTTGCTATGCTTCAAAATACGCCATATATAATTATTAAATGATCAAATCATTATAAGAGCTTGGTCATTTCTAAATATATTTCTAGCTTAATAAGAAAAATTATTAGTTGCGGCGTCAAATCTCGACCAAGGTTTTTTTTGTATTGGGGAGTCGCTACTCTCATTGTTGGCGCCTCTCTTTTTAGAAACGATTTTTCATCTTCGGCGACAAAAGAACATCTATCTTATTCCATTCCTTCCTTTGTCCGACAAGGAGAAGAGCTTAAGGGCATTCCCGAGCCCCTGATTTTACAAGAAAATAGCCTAATAGCCATATCCTCCCCCCAAAAGATGAATTTAAAAACCATAGGCGTTTTGACGGGGCAAGAGGTGGCGCAGGATCCCGAAAACAAAATTATCCATTATATAGTTGAAGGGGGAGACACTATTTCCAGCATTGCCGCCAATTTTAATGTTTCTCTCAATACAATCCTTTGGGCGAACGATCTTTCTTCGTCTGCCAGATTAAAAGAAGGGCAGGAATTGATTATCCTTCCTGTCTCTGGTGTGATGCACCTTGTAAAGAGCGGCGAGACAATAAGCGAAATCGCTAATTCCTACAAGATTAAATCAGGTGAAATTCTTTCTTTTAACAACATTGGCGCTGAAGAAAAGATATTTGTGGGAGACATTTTAATAATCCCGGGCGGGCAAAAACTTCCCAAAAAGATTGCCCCTAAATCATTGCCTCCGTCTCTGCCCAATTCATACTTCATTTGCCCGGTTTCCGGATGCCGCATAACGCAGGGTCTTCACTGGCACAATGCTGTTGATTTTTCAACGGGAGAATGCAACAGTCCTGTATTTGCTTCGGCGGGCGGAACAATACAGAGGACCGGATATCAAAAAATTGCGGGGAATTATATAAGAATACTGCATCCCAGCGGGATAGTTACTTTCTACGGGCATTTGTCTAAAATTATTGTAAGCGTAGGTCAGCAGGTCTCTCAGGGGGAAATTATCGGCTATATCGGGCATACCGGATATACTATTCCCAGAGGAGAGCTCGGATGTCATTTGCATTTTGACGTCCGAGGGGCAAAAAATCCGTTTAATAATTAATATCTTCAGAGGATTCTTTTAAGCGAAACATCAGCGCTTCTTGAAGGTGCTCAACAAGCACCCTTTCTTTTTCTTCCAAATCTGCGATAGTGCGCGCCACTTTTAAAACTCGATGGTAGCCCCGGGCAGACAAAAGTCCCTTGTCAACATATCTTTTTAAAAGATTTAGTCCTCCCTGATCCGGGCTGCAAAATGTCTTAATCAGGGGGATATTCATTTCCGAATTGGTGAAAATTTCCTTTTTGACAAACCTTTCTTTTTGAATGGCACGGGCTTTTTTTATCTTTTCTTTTATCTCCTCGCTTATTTTATCATCCTGGGGAGCCGTTAATTTATCAAATTTTACGCTGGGAAGATCAATTGATATATCAATTCTGTCAATAATTGGGCCCGAAAGCTTTCTTTTATATTTTCCAATCTGCGATGGCCCGCAGGTGCATTGTTTGTAGGGGTTGTTCAGGTTTCCGCAGGGACAGGGGTTGGCGGCTGCAATTAGAGTAAATTGGCAGGGAAAAGTAATTCTTGAAGACGCCCTTAAAAGCATAATTTTCCCGTCTTCCATTGGCTGGCGAAGGCCCTCAAGAATATCTTTTTGGAATTCCGGAAATTCATCTAAAAATAACACTCCTCTGTGGGCAAGCGTGATTTCCCCCGGCCTTATTGGATTCCCTCCCCCCAAAATAGATACTTTCGAGGAGCCGTGGTGGGGAGAGCGAAATGGCCTTTGGGTTATAATCGGGTTTTCTTTGGATAAAAACCCGCAAAAGCTGTATATTTTTGTTGTTTCAAGAATTTCTTTTTGGTCCAGATCCGGAAGAATTGATGGCAAGGATTTGGCAAGCAGACTTTTCCCTCCCCCCGGCGGCCCGGTCATTAAAAGATTGTGCCCCCCTGCGGCAGCGATTTCCATGGCTCTTTTGGCTGTTTCTTGTCCCCTTATCCAATCAAAATCTACGAGCGGTTCTGTTTCGCCTACAATTTCTTCTAAATTGATAGAGAAGTGGCTAATTGGCTCTTTTCTGGTAAGGTGGTTTAAGGCTTTTTTTAGATCCTCTGCTGGTATTATTTTAATCGGTCTTTTTGTTTCAATCTGGTTTGCCAGCGCCGCCTCAATTGCGTTTTCTTTGGGAAGAATTATTTCTTTGAAGCCTTTTTCTTTGGCAAGCAGGGCAAAAGAAAGGGCGCCTTTTATGGGTCTTAATTTTCCGCTGAGAGCAAGTTCGCCGACAAAAATTTTGTCAGAAGGATTAAAAAATATTTGTTTTGATGAAAGAAGATAGCTTAAGGCAATGGGCAGATCATAAAGAGATCCCTCTTTTTTTAAGTCTGCCGGAGCTAAATTTAGAATAATTTTTTCAGGCCTTGAGCAGGGAGATTTCAGGCCGCAATTTTTTATGGCGGATTTTATCCTTTCCTTGGACTCTTCCACCGCCTTGTCTGCCAAGCCCACCATTTCAAAATTTCTTAAACCATAGGAAATATCCGCCTCTATCTCTATCAATTGGGCGTTAAGTCCGATATTTGCGACAGAAAAAGTTTTTGAGGGCATAAATACCTCCCTAAAGAAAAATTAAAGATTACTCCCTGCTTCTTTTCTGGCAATTCAGGCAGATTTTGGCTTCGGGATGTATGTTAAGCCTTTCGCGCGGGATTTCTGCCTTGCATTCTTCGCACCTTCCATAGCGATTTATCCCGATTCTTTCAAGGGCCGAGTTGATATCTCGCAATCTCAATTCCAATACGTGCTCAAGAGGCAGGCGGCTTAGATATTCTTCAACCTCATCTTGGGCGATTTCAAGTTGGGAGCTTCCGCTTTCAGCAACATCAAACAGCGGAAATTTAGATTTCCAATTATCTTTTACTTCCTCGTCTTTTTTGGCAAAAGATTTAAGCTGTTTTTCGAGCTTTTCTTTTAGTTCCTCTAATCTCTTTTTTTGGGATTCTATAAAGGCCTTTTCCATATTATTTCTTTAATAAATCTTTTGCGGCCACAACGCTGTTGCAACAGGTTCCAAAAATCAGATAATCATTGAAGACAGAATAGCAGACGCCGAAGCAGTTTTTTGATAAATCACAATAGCGCATATCTTGATTGTCTTTGCAGGTCGGTTTTTCAATTATTTGCTCCCCAAGAAGCGCGCCCAGCAGTTGCGTGCTCATTATTAAGCTTGACTCCCAATTGGACATAACAGATCTAAGATCGGGAGGCAATTCGCCCGCATTTATAATTGCATCCAAAGCGCTCGGTGGCTTTTTCTTTGCTATAAATCCAAGCGATTTGCTTTTATTTTCAGAATAAAAGTAGAGCGTAAAATTATCATCCAGGATTTTAAATAATTCTTGAGGAGCACTGGCTCCAATAGTCGATAAGAATTCACTCATGCCGACAAATTTGTTTTGAGCGGTATTTTCAAAAACAATCCTTATAAACTTTTTTTCAACTCCGTTTTGAGCGTATACCTGCGTCAAGAGCGCAGGTATTTCATCTGTGCCCGATATTTTATAATTCTGTTCTTTTTCCGCGACAATCAGTCCTTGCCAGAGAACGGGAGGTGTCGGCGAAGTCGGGGGGCTTGGTATCTCATCGACAGCGGGGGTCGGCTCTTCTGGTGGGGCGGGTTTAGATTTTTTTATTTGCCAGATTACAAAAACAACTGCTCCAATTAAAACAATTCCCAGAAGAATCAAAATTCCTCTTTTTAGCCATTGTTTTTTTGCAAGCAAAGAGGGCGATATAATAACAGGCGGTTGAGAGGTGGCGGCTGGAAAGCTTGGTTTCGGCAAAGAATCCGGGGGGGCGGTTTGGGTAGTTATGCCGCTTCTTATTCTTCTTAGAATTTCTTCTTCTTTTCTTTGATCCTCCTCTTTTCTTCTGCTCTCAAGCTTTTTTAAAAGATCTTCTTTCCTTCTTTTTTCCTCAAGTTTCTTTAATAATTCTTCTGCTTCCTTGACTTCCTTTTCCTTATCTTCTTCTTTCTCTTCTTGGGCAATGGGCTCTTTTGATTTTTCTCCTTTTCCTTCTTGTGTTTTGGGGGAAGTTTCTTTTTTATCTTCTTTTAGAGGAGATTCTTTTTGGGGAGAGATTTCTTCTGACCCCTTTTCTGGCACAAGCCCGAGAAGTTTATTTATTTCATCAATGTCCTTTCTCAGGGCGTTCTCTTTTTCCAAGAGATTCTGATATCTTACGTTGAAGCGATTTTCTTCAAGGGTTAGTTTTCTTTTTTCATCTTCTTGTTGCCATTTTTTCTTTTCCAATTCGCCCCTTATTCCTTCTAACTTCCACCTTTCTTTTTCTACTCTCTGCTTGTCTGTTCCCTTAACTATCACCTCTTCTTGTTTTAGATAATCAAGCTCTCTTTCTATTTTTTCTTCTTCTGTCTTCGTTTCTGCAAGCGCTTCTTCTGTTTCTCTTTTTTGGGCGACTATCTCATCCCGCTTTTTAACAATTTCACCCTTTTCCCCCGTAATGCCCTCAATTTCTTTTTCTTTTTGCTTAATTTCTTTTCTTTTTTCGTATTTTTCTATTTCTTTTGTGATATCATTTAACTCTTGTATAAGCTTGGCCTCTTTTTGGGCAAGTTCCTGATACTTGAAATCAAGTTCTTTTAACTGCTCATCAACCTTAAAGTGTTCTCTTTCATAGCCCCATCTTTCTTGCTCTATTTTCTCTCGTTCTATTTCAAGAATTTGTCTTTCTTTTTCCGCCTTTCTTTTTTCAATGGGGATGACGGCGGCGCTTTCTTGGCGCTCAATCAGCCTTATGTTCTCCTCTATCTTTCTTTCGCTTTCCAAAATTGGCTCAAGCAGTTTTGAAACATTAGACTTTTCTTTTAAAAGATAGTGCTTTGTTTCATCAAGCGGCTTTCTTTCGTTGGGCAAGTTATTTAGAGAGGTCTCAATTTTTTGCTTTTGGCGCATCAAAAGCTCTTGTCTTTTTTGCTCTTCAAGGGCGATCATTTTTAACTCTTCTTCTTCGTCTCTTTTTTCGCGCTCCTTTCCCATTTTTTCCCGCACCATTCTTTCCCGCTCCAAAGCCCTTCTTTTTATTTCCGCGACAATTTTTGTCTCTTCTTCTGCCTCCTCCGCCCTGGCCGCTCTCTTTTCTTCCTCTTTTTTCTTTCTTTCTTCCTCCTGTGCCAATCTTTCTTTTTCCTCCCTTTTTTCTCGGGCAATCCTTTCCTCTTCTGCCCTCCTTTTTTCTTCGTCTTCTGCCAGCTCTTTTTGTTTCAACGCCTCTAGTCTCTCCTCCTCCAAGCCCAAATCTTTTGGAGTTTTTATGCTCTTAAAATTGCTTAAAATATTAAGAATTTCTGATTCTGCCAAAATTTCTTCCCATTCCTCAAAAACAACCCCGGCTAAATCTTTTTCCATCGTTCTGATGGCTGCCCGAGATATTTCTGCCTGAGAAGAATTTTTATCTTCCATAGATTTTTAGAGTATTACTCTCTGCCCGCATTGAATCTACTTCTTTTTAAAAATTTGCCTCTTGGCTGGCTTGTTTTGTTTGCAGCTTCTTTCAAAGAGAGACGCATTTTTCCCGAATCGTCAACAGAGATTACTTTTACGGGGATAAGATCGCCCAACCTTACTATATCCTCAACCCTTCCCACTCTGTAGGGAGCAAGTTCGGAAATGTGCACCATCCCTTCTCTTTTTGGCAATATTTCTACAATTGCTCCAAAATCTAATATTTTTATCACCTTTCCCTGAAAAATTTCTCCGGCTCTGATTTCCCGAGTAATGCCCTCAATCCATTGAACCGCCCTTTTTATCGCATCGCTTGAATGCGAGCTTACAAAAACATTTCCATCATCTTCAATGTCTATCGCCACCTCGCACTTTTCTATGATTTCGTTAATCACCCTGCCCCCCGATCCGACAACCTCCCCAATTTTTTGCGGATCTATTTTGATCATTTCAATTTTGGGAGCAAGGGGCGAGAGATCGCTGCGATGGGTTGAAAGCGTTTTATCTGTAGAGTCTAAAATTTGCGTTCTTGCATTTCTTGCCAACTCAAGCGCTTCATCTATCATTTTTTGCGTAAGCCCCCTTATTTTTACATCAAGCTGAATAGCCGTAATTCCGTCTCTGGTTCCGGCAACTTTAAAATCCATTCCTCCCAGATGATCTTCTGGCCCCTGAATATCCGTCAGCAGTCTATAATCGTTTTCATTTTGCACAATTCCGATTGCAATGCCCGCGGCAGGTTTTTTAACAGGAACTCCGGCGTCCATCAGGGCAAGGGAAGAAGAAGAGACAGAGGCCATAGAAGTGGATCCGTTAGACGAAAGAATTTCTGTTACTACTCTTATAGTATAAGGGAAATCTTCAAAATTTGGAACAAGAGGAATAAGCGCTTTTTCTGCGAGCATGCCGTGTCCTATTTCTCTTCGCGAAGGCCCTCTGATGGGCTTAATTTCTCCCGAACAATACGGGGGGAAATTATAATGATGCATAAATCCTTTCTTTCCCCGAAATTCCATTCCCTCAATAAGGCGCTGATCAGACGGGGATCCGAGCGTTACAAGAGACATCGCCTTGGTTTTCCCTCTGATAAAAAGCCCAGAACCATGAGTCCTTGGAAAAATAGAAACCCTAGCGCTGGTTTTCCGTATTTGGTCCAGCCTTCTTCCGTCGGGCCTGACTCCTTTTTCGAATACAATCTTTTTAAGAACATTCTTTAGCTCCCTTGAAATAAATTCTTCCGCGTAGGGCAATTTTTCTTCTCCAAATTCTTCCCTGATAAAATCCCTGATTTCTTCTTTCAGGGATTCGAGCGCTTCTTTATTTTTAGTTTCAGAGTTTTGAAGGAACGCCTCCTCTAATTTTTTCTGAAAGGATTTTTCAACTGCTTTTTCAATTTCCGGAAAGGGTTTATCCGCCTTTAATGCTATTTTTTCTCTTCCGCACTCTTTGATGATCTTTTCCTGGAATTCTACCAGATTTTTTATCGCTTCAGACATAAATTTTATCGCTTCTAAAATTTCCTTTTCTTTTGTCTCATTTCCCTGAGCTTCTATCATATTTATTAAAATATCGTCCCCTTCTTTTATTCCGGCCAAGAATATTTCCAAATCGGTCCCATTTTTTTCTTTATAAGTGGGATTTATTATGAATCCATTGTTATTTTTGATGGCCATTATTGGTGCAACCGGACCTTCGAAGGGTATGTCAGAAATTCCAAGAGCCAGCGATGCGGCTAAAAGCGCTGGCACATCTGGGTCGTTTTCCTCGTCAAAAGAATAGCAGTCGACAATTATCTGAACTTCCCTTTTTAAATTTTTTGGGAAAAGGGGGCGCAAAGATCTGTCTATAAGCCGTCCGGCCAAAACCGATTCGTCGCTTGGACGGCCCTCCCTTCTCACAAATCTTGATCCAAGTATTTTGCCCACCGCATAATATTTTTCTCCAAACTCAACTGTTAATGGAAAAAAATCCAGTCCCTTTGGATCAGAAGAAGACATGGTGGCCGTGGCAAAGACGACAGTATCTCCGACCCGGACAAAAACACTGCCATTGGCTTGTTCAGCCAAGTCATCTATTGTGACAAAAAAGGTTTTTCCCGCGATTTCTAATTTATATTCTTTTGGTTTCATAAAAAGCTAAAAAATTAAATATTTTTTGGGGTTTGATTCCAGGTTCACAAATTCATCAGCAGATTCCTTTATTTTGGAAGAAGTTGATTTTGCGAAGGCAATGATTTCAACCTTTTTCCCGCGGTTTTTAAGATATTCTAAAAGCGGCAAAAAATCACCATCTCCTGATGCAAGCACAACTACATCTATGCTGTTTGATACTCTGATCGCGTCTATCACAATTCCCACATCCCAATCTGCCTTCTTTAATCCGCCATAAAATTCCTGAAGCGGCCTTATTCTTGTTTCTATGCCAAGGTTTATTAAGGCGTCAAAAAAAGGCTTTTCTTCACCCGTTTTGGTTTGCACCACATAGGCAAAAGCCCTTACCAGCTTCCTCCCCGCAACGGCTAACCTTAGAACTTCTTTGAAATTTACTTTCCCCTGAAAAAGTTTTTTAGCCGAGTAGTAAAGATTTTGGGTATCAATTAATACTGCTATTCTTTGGTCTTTGTGCTTACAATCGGCCATTTTTTTGATTTTTGCAATATAGGCTGGCAACGGGGCTATCCTTTCTGCGGGCTCTTTTCTTCTTTTGGCGGCTTAATTTTTTTTATCTTTTTTAACCCCAGTTTTTTAATTATGGAATTATACCTTTTCTCGCTTTCGGATTTTAAATCTCTTAGCAATTTTTTTCTTTTAACTATCATCTTCAAAAGTCCTCTCTTTGAATGAACATCTTTTTGATTCTTTTTTAAGTGAGAGGAAAGACGTTTTATCTGTTCGCTTAAAACCGCAACTTGAACCTCCAGAGAACCGGTGTCTTTCTCGTGAACTCGATGAGATTGGATAATTTTTTCTTTTTCTTTTGTATTAAGCATATGTTCGTTTTTATTTTATCTTGAAATTAAAAAATACACAAATGGCAACTCTTATGGACGGGCTTTATAAACGAATATGCCCCGTGAGGGATTTGAACCCACAACCTTATCCTTAAGAGGGATTTGCTCTGCCAATTGAGCTA
>JBBIKX010000016.1:0-11311 GCA_037445205.1 Candidatus Wildermuthbacteria bacterium | reverse complement strand
AAGATTTTGAATTTTGAGATTTGAATTTTGAATTTTTATTATGGGTGTTCCAAAACATCGTCCGACAAAATCAAAACAGAAAAGAAGAAGAATGCACTATTATCTTGAAGCGCCCAAGGTTTTTCGCTGTCCAAAATGCCAGAAACCTGTTTTGGGACACAGCGTTTGTTTGAACTGCGGCCATTATAAAGGAAAGATGGTGATTGATGTTTTCAAGAAATTAAACAAAAAAGAGAAAAAGCAGAAAGCGAAAGAAATGAAAGAGGCAAAGGTTGCTTCAAAAAAAGATTTAAGCATGGAAGAATTGAGTAAATAAAAAATCCCAAATTTCAAATCCCAAACAATATCAAAATCCCAATGACCAAAACCCAACCCCTTCTTTTTGAATATTTGAATTTGGAATTTTGGATTTGTTTGGGAATTAGTATTTAGAATTTAGGAATTAATCATTTTATGGGCAGTCGGCATTTATCAAGAAGCATTATTTTACAATCGCTATATGAGTGGGATTTTCATGGAAAGAAAGATGGCGATTTAGAGAAGATTGTGGAAAGGAACATCAAGGAGCTCGGCAGCGGGCTTGATGAAACCGATTTTATCAGGGGGCTGATAGGGGGCATTAAAGGAAAAATTGATTATCTTGACAAAATTATTGAAAAAACGGCGCCGGAATGGCCGCTTCTCCAGATAAGCGTTTTAGACAGAAATGCTTTAAGAATAGGTCTTTATGAGCTGCTTTACGCGGACAAAAAAGAAGTTCCCCCAAAGGTTGCCATCAATGAGGCGATAGAGCTGGCAAAAGTTTTTGGAGGGGAATCTTCGGGAAGGTTTATTAACGGAGTTTTGGGCACGGTTTACAAACAAGTTCAAGAAAAAGAAAAACAGAACGAAGCCCAAAATATATAAAAATAAAAATGAATAAGTTTTTAGATCTGGAAAAAGAATTAGAGATAGTTTTTAAAGATAAAAATTTGCTCTTTCAATCGTTTTGTCACCGTTCTTATCTAAACGAAAATCCGCAATTTGGTCTTTTCCACAATGAAAGATTAGAGTTTCTGGGAGATGCGGTGGTGGAGTTGGCGGTTACGGAGTATCTTTATAAAAAATATCCAAAGCAGGTTGAAGGGGTTTTAACGTCTTGGCGCGCTGCCCTTGTAAATAGCAAGATGCTGGCCCAAATTGCAGAAGAGCTTAATTTTGGAGAATATATCCTTCTTTCAAGGGGCGAAAAAAAAGACGCTCAACAAAAAACAAAATCCTATCGCGAAATCATAGCCAATGCCTTTGAAGCATTCATAGGTGCCTTATATCTTGACCGCGGATACAAAACGTGTCAGAAATTTATTGAGAAGTATTTGATAAAAGAATTGCCTCACATCATTGAAAACAAGCTTTTCAACGATGCCAAAAGCAGGTTTCAGGAGATTAGCCAAGAAAAAAGAAAAGTTACGCCCACCTACAAAATATTAAAGGAATGGGGGCCGGATCATAACAAATATTTTATTTCGGGAGTGTTTATCGGCGAGAAAATCATCGCAAAAGGTCAAGGATCTTCCAAGCAAGAATCCGAACACGAAGCGGCCAAAACCGCGCTAAAAAAACTTAAATGGGATTAATCTATTAAAATCGTATGTTAATAATCAGGTATTTGAGAGCGGGAAAGAAAAAACAGCCATTTTTTAAAATAGTCATTGTAAAAAAAACAAGAGCTCCCAGCAGCAAAAGATTTATTGAAGATCTGGGATTTTACAATCCTCTTACCAAAGAAAAATCAATTAAAAAAGAGAGAATCGAACATTGGCTCAAAAATGGCGCCACAATTTCCGATTCAGTTCGCAATTTATTGATAAGTGCAGGAATTTTAAAGGAAAAAAAGATCCCGGTTCATAAAAAGAAAAAAGGAGGGGATGAAAAAAAGGCGGAGGCGCCTGTTGACAAAAAACCCTAAAAATATAGGATTAAAATCAGAAGCGCTATCTTTTAGAATAGCGGATACAAAGGTCGTAAAGATTAAGATTTTTAAAGATTTGGACGACTATGGCTGAAAAAAAACCAGATCTGGACTTTCTTGACTTTGTCATTAAGGCGATCATAGAACATCCCAATGATGTGAAAATTGACAGGCAAGTTGATGAAATGGGAGTTCTCCTGACCGTAAAAGTTCATAAAGACGATATGGGTCAGCTTATCGGCAGACAGGGTTCTACCATCAGAGCAATAAGATCGCTTTTAAGGATCATTGGCCTAAGAAATCACGCCCGGGTTAATATCAAGATTGAAGAACCGGAGGGCGGAAGAGGTCCTGGCGCAAAGCATCAAGATTTCGACGAAGATCTAAAAATATAAAAGAATTATCTTTGGAAATGTCGGGCTATCATTGATAGCCCGACATTTTTTATATATCATTGAAAAATGATCCAATTTGACATAATTACAATCTTTCCCGACGCGTTTAAATCGTATTTTTCCCAAAGCATTATAAAAAGAGCGCTTAAAAAGAAATTGATAAAGATTAATATCTGGAATTTAAGGGATTTTTGCGGGGATAAGCATAAGACAGTTGACGATAAGCCCTATGGCGGAGGAGCGGGAATGATATTGAAAGTTGAGCCGATTTATAAGGCGGTGCGATTTTTAATGTCAAAAGCCAAAAACCAAAAACCAAAAATTATATTGTTTGGCGCAAGAGGAAAAAAATTTGACCAAAAAATGGCAAAAAGATTGTCTAAATCAGAAAGGTTGATTATGATTTGCGGTCATTATGAGGGAGTTGACGAGAGAGTCGCTTGCAATATTGCAGATGTTGAAATTTCAATAGGAGATTATATTCTGACGGGAGGAGAGTTGCCCTCTATGGTCGTTCTGGATTGCCTGACGCGCCTAGTCCCGGGAGTCATCAAAAAAGAATCCTTAAAAGAAGAGTCGTTTTCCTCAGGCAAAAGTTATTTGGAATATCCTCAATACACAAGACCCCAAGTTCTAAAGATAAAAAACAAAAAAAATTACATAAAAAAACTTTCCAAAAAAAAGATTCTTTGCGTTCCTGATGTTTTGTTGTCGGGCAATCATAAAAAGATAAAAGAGTGGCGCGAAAAAAAATCTTTGGAGCTTGATAGAAAAAGAAATAAGTGTTAAATTATAAGGATAGTATTGGGTAGATGGCGGAGCAGTCAAACGCACAGGACTGTAAATCCTGCGGCCGTTGGCCTTCGGGGGTGCAAATCCCTCTCTACCCACCTAAAACTTTGATACCATTTGGTATCCAAAGTTTTATTGAGAGTTGGAAGCAAGCCCTGCCGAATTGCGACGAGCGAAGCGAGGAGGCAATGCCTTCGGGCAACGCTCCCTCTCTACCCACCGTAAAATCCAAAATCCAAAATTCAAAAATCAAAATTACAATTTAAAATTCAAAATAAAATTTATAAAAATAGTTTATTTGAACATAATGGAGTTTTAATTTTGAGATTTGAAATTTAAATTTTAAACTTATTCTCGCCGAAATAGCTCAGTTGGTAGAGCACCTCGCCCTTTCATTTGCCAGAGTAGTTCAGTGGTAGAACGCAAACTTGGTAAGTTTGAGGTCATGGGTTCAATTCCCATCTCTGGCTTAATAAAAGGGCGGGAAGGTCTCGGGTTCAAGTCCCGATTTCGGCTCAAAATTAATTAAAATTTATGGCGACAAAAAAGAAAAGAAATTTTGTAAAGCTACAATGCACTGTTTGTAAAAATATTAATTATTATACAAATAAATCACAAACATCAACCACATTGGGAAAAAAATTAGCATTAAAGAAATATTGCCTTTCGTGTCGGAAACACACAGCGCACAAAGAATTAAAGAAATAAAAAATACAAGGATAAAATTCCGCTAGAGAAGGAATAGGCCCGTAGCTCAATTGGCAGAGCACCACTCTCCAAAAGTGGGGGTTCCGTGTTCGATTCACGGCGGGCCTGCTAAGAAAATAATATGAAAATACGCTTCAGACCCAAATTTATCGTTTTTGCAGGAATAATTCTTATTGTTATCCTTATTTTTTCGTCGTTATTTTTCAGCAGAAAAAAAGAAGAATACATCGCTTACACAATTGATAGGGCGACCGTCAGTTTGGAAATTGCTGAAAGCGGCACAATCAAACAGGGCGAGAAAATAAATCTCGGATTTGAAATTTCGGGAATTGTAAAGAAAATTTTTGTAAAGAACGGACAGGAAGTAAAAGAAAACGAAATTCTGGTCGAAATTGACAATACAGCTATTTTGGCTCAGCTCAATCAGGCAAAAGCAAATTTTTCTTCCGCCAAATCTCAATTTGAAAAGCTGATGAACGGAGCAAGTAAAGAAGAAATAATTTTGGCTCAAATTGCAGTTGAAAACGCAAAGACGGCGCTGGAAAATACAGAGAAAAATTCAAAAGAAAGCTTGAATAGCGCTTATTATGCCTCTGTTGCCCATCTCCAAGACGCAAAAGAAAAAACCTTAAACGCCCTTTTGTTTATAAGAGAACTTCAGAGAAGTTATTTTCTCGCTCCAAGCCAGCTAAGCCTAAAAATTTTAGAAATCATTGATAATCTTGATAAAATTTATCAAAAGATGGCGGATAATTTTTCAAAGATTAATGAAAGTTCCGAGCCAAAAATTGTAGATGACTATTTGGAACAATTCAGAAATGATATTTTTTCAATTAAAAACGACCTGGAAACTATAAAAATAATCACAGAAACCCAGATATACCGCGCAGCGGACAAAACAACGCTTGATGCTCATCGCGCTTATCTTTCTGTTTCGTACTCTAATATTTTAGCGGATATCAGCGCCATTTTGGTAGCAAAAACCGCCAACAGCAAAGCCATTGATGCGGCTTATTATGGCCTAAAACAAGCGCAAGCAACTCTGAATAAGTTAATAGCCCCTCCCAGAAAAGAAGATATTAATCACTATCAATCTCAGGTTTTGAAGACAAGCGCAGAGCTTACTGCTCTTGAGAACCAGCTGAACAAAACTCAAATTAAAAGCCCTCAAAAAGGAATAATTCTTGAAATATCAAAGCAAAAAGGAGAACTTGCGCAGGCGCTTTCGCCAATAATTTCTTTTATGCCTTCTAATCCTTATTACATTGAAGCGGATATATACGAAGAAGATATTCCTAAAATAAAAATAGGCGATAGGGTAGAATGCGAGCTTTTGGCATATGCCGATCAAATTCTTGAAGGAGAGGTGCTTTTTATAGAACCGAAAGAAAAAGTTATAAATGAAGTGGTTTATTATCCTGTCAAGATATTTTTAAAGAGCCAGGAATTAAATCTTTACAGCGGAATGAGCGCCGATGTGGCAATTATTATTTCAAGAAAAGAAAATGTTTTGGTGGTTTCGGAAAATGCGCTGATAGAAGAGAACGGAAAATATTATCTTTTGATCAAAGATAAAAATAAAATGCTGAAAAAAGAAGTTAATGTCGGATTAATAGGCACGAACGGACTGGCTGAAATAAAAGATGGATTTAAGGAGGGGGATGTGGTTTTTTCAAAGTAAACATATGAACGATTTCTCCATTATCAAAACACAAGACGTATGGAAAAGCTACAAATCAGATGGCGTCAAAACTCAGGCCCTGAGGGGAATAACATTTGATATAAAAAAAGGCTCCTTTACCAGCATTATAGGGCCCTCCGGCTCCGGAAAGTCAACCCTTCTCAACATAATAGGATTTTTAGATTTACCCGATAAGGGGAGTGTATTTCTTGAGGGGCAGGACACCTCGCTTTTTTCGTTTACAAAACTTGCCCAAATAAGAGGAAAAAAGATTGGTTTTGTCTTTCAGCAATTTAATTTAATCAACCATTTAAGCGCGTTGGAAAATGTCGCTCTGCCGATTATCCTGCAGGGGGCTGACGAGAATGATGCGAAAGAAAGGGCGGCATCGCTTTTGACATCCATGGGGCTTAAAGATCGTTTGAAAAACAGGCCGTCTCAGCTTTCGGGAGGAGAACAACAAAGAGTCGCCATTGCCAGAGCGCTTGCCAACGATCCGGAAATCATTCTGGCCGATGAGCCAACCGGCAATTTAGATTCAAAAACAGGCAAGCTTGTGATGGAGATTTTTAAAAAATTGCACCAGAGCGGGGAAAAAACAATCATTATTATTACTCACGATTCCAATATCGCATCTTACAGTAAAGAAAGGATTGTGATTGAAGACGGGATGGTGGCGAGCAACCATTTGGCCAATGAAAAATTATTATGGAAAAAATACTAAATCTTTTTAAAATTGCCTTTAGAAATCTTAAAACAAGGCGGTTAAGAAGCTGGCTGACGATAGTCGGAATTACTATCGGCGTATTTCTGGTTATTGCCCTTTTGTCGCTAAGCCAGGGAATCAAGGAAGCAGTTGCTTCGCAATTAAAATCCCTGGGGGATAGAATTTTAACAGTGATGCCCGGAGATGAATCAAATCCTTTGATGGGCTTTATTGCCGGCTCTAAACTTGAAAAAGAAGATATTGCGGTTATAAAAAATGTTCAGGGGGTGGAGGAAACGGTTTCATTCAACTATACTTTGGGAACGGTAAGACATAAAGGAGAGGCAAAGCAAATTCTTTTGAACAGCATGTCGCTGAGATCCGGTCTTGATGTTTTAAGAGAATATCAGGGGTTCAGCTTAAAAAGCGGGAATTGGCCCAAGCCATTGAGAAGAGAGGTTGTTATCGGCGCTCAGCTTGAAAAAAATATTTTTCAAGAAGAAATTACTGCCAAAGATATAATATCCATTAATGGAAGAAAAATAACGGTGGTCGGAGTTTTGAATTCTCTTGGGAGCAAAACCGACGATATGCTTATCTGGATGGATGAAAAATTGTTTCAGGAAATTACGGGCGTGCAAACAAGCACTGCGCAACAACTTATTGTAAAGATAAAAGACGGCGAAGATCCACAAAAGGTCGCCGAAAGGATAGAAGAGGATTTAAAAGAGATTAGAAAGCGCCAAAGAGGTTCGGAAGAAAAAGGTTTTATGGTTTTAACCTCCGAGAAGATGGGGAACTTGGCGGGAAATATTTTGAACACTCTTCAGATAGCTGTCATTAGTTTTGCGGGCATAGCGATTATTGTGGGCGGAATCGGAATAATGAATACGATGTTTACTTCAGTGAGAGAAAGGATTAAGGAGATTGGAATAATGAAGGCGGTTGGCGCAAAAGATTCAACAATAAATTTAATTTTTCTTTTTGAATCGGGCATCATTGGTCTGATTGGCGGCGTATCCGGCACCCTGATGGGTGTAATTTTTGCAAAATTGATAGAGCTCTATTTTCAAATTCATCCCATAATTTATCTTAAAGCATATATTTCTCCCGGAATTATCATTTTTGGGCTATTTTTTTCTTTTTTGGTCGGATGTTTTTCGGGATATTTTCCCGCGCATTCTGCCGCGAAGCTCAAACCCGCAGACGCCCTAAGAAGACTTGAATAATAAACTTGGGGCAATAGAAATAAATTATAAAACCATATGGAGTTGATTGAAGATTTAATAGAAAACGGATGGCTAAAAACGCCTCATATTATTGATGCGTTTAAAAACATAAAAAGAGCGGATTTTTTGCCGGAGAATATTAAAAATCTCTCAGAGGTCAATGAAGCTCTGCCAATAGGATTTGATCAAACGATATCGCAACCCCTTGTGGTTGCTTTTATGCTTGAACTTTTAGAGCCCAAAATAGGAGAAAAGATTTTGGATATTGGATCGGGATCCGGCTGGACGACAGCCCTTTTGGCTCATTGCGTGAGCCGAAGGGAAATTTCCAAAGAAATCCAAAACCACAGCCCATCTACAGATGGACTGGGCCCCGTCCTTTTGAAAAAGGGCGGTGGTTCAAAATCCAGAATCCAGAAAGGAAAAGTAATTGCTCTTGAGATTATTCCCGAGTTGGTTGAGTTTGGCAGAAACAATGTTGCCAAGTATAATTTTACTGAAAAGGGTATCGCTGAATTTCTTTGCGCTGATGGCTCAAGAGGTTATAAAAAAGAAGCTCCTTATGATAAAATTTTATGCTCAGCAGAGGCGAAAAATATTCCCCAAGCATGGAAAGAACAGCTTAAGGTTGGGGGCAAAATTGTTGCTCCTTTGGGAAAGGCGATCTGGGAAATTGAGAAAAAAGAGAAAGATTATGTTTTCAAACGATATCCCGGTTTCGTGTTCGTTCCTCTCATAGAAACAGCTTGCCGATGAAAATGAAAAAAACATTGTTATTGATCATATTTTTATCGCTTTTTATCTGCTGCGTGATTTGTATCTGGCAGATGTTTTTTTTGTCGGCTTCAAATGCAAATGAACAGAAAATTTTTGTTGTTGAAAAGGGAGAGAATTTTTTAAGAGTCGCTCAAAATTTAAAAAATGAAAATCTCATTAAAAATAAACTATTTTTTAGCGGATATATTGTTTTAATCAGGGCGCAAAGTCAAATTAAAGCCGGCCAGTATTTGCTTTCGCCTTCAATGAATATCCCCCAGATCGCGGGAAAGCTTATTGGCGGAGAGATCGTTAGATTAACCCTTACTTTCCGCGAAGGCCTTACAATAAGCGAAATGGAAGAGCAAATGGTTAAGAGGGGAATGGATGTCAGGGATGAAATGACATCTAAAAAAACAGAAGATTATAAAAGCAAATTTAATTTTTTGAGCGATGCTCCCAATCAAGCAAATTTGGAGGGTTATTTGTTTCCCGACACATATCAGCTTGTTCTTGGGGAAAATTCGGATGGAATTATTTTAAAAATGCTGACTAATTTTGAAAATAAATTAACTGCTGATATGAGAGCCGAAATTTCAAGACAAAAAAAATCGATCTTTGACATTATTATTATGGCATCTATGCTTGAAAAGGAAGTAAAAACCATAGAAGATAAAAAAATAGTTTCCGGGATTCTATGGAAAAGAATGTCTATAGGAATGCCTCTTCAGGTTGATGCAACAATAACGTATCTTACAAAAAGAAAATCAACCGTCATAATGATGGCTGAATTAAAAATTGATTCTCCCTACAATACTTATAAATACAAAGGCCTGCCCTCGGGCCCCATTTGCAATCCGGGGTTGGAAAGCATCATCGCGGCTATTTATCCTCAAAAAAGCAATTATCTTTTTTATCTTTCTACGCCTGAAGGAAGAACAATATTCAGCGAAACCGCCCAAGAACATGGCGCTGCTCGCGAGAAGTATTTGAAATAAAAAATGGAAAGAAATATAATTATTGAACATTTATGAAGAAAGAAAAAAATAAAAAAATCGCCATCATCATTGCTTTTAGAAATTTCCGCGATGAGGAGTATTTTATTCCCAAAGAAATCTTTGAAAAAAATGGATATTCTGTCACAACAGCAAGCGATAAGGAGGGTATAGCCATTGGCGGCGGCGGAGGAGAGGCGAATATAGATATTTTGCTTGAAAAATTGTTCCCGAAAGATTTTGATGCTGTTATTTTTGCTGGCGGTCCAGGCGCCTATAAATATATAGACGATGAAGAAACGCACCGGATCATTAAAAATACTCTAGACGAAAGAAAGATTTTAGCCGCAATTTGCATAGCGCCGGCTATTCTGGCCTGCGCCGGAGTGCTGGAGGGAAAAAAAGCAACCGTTTGGTCGAATGTTTTGAATAAAGAGCCGATTAAGATATTAGAAAAGAATGGCGCTTATTTTGAAGATAAATCTGTTATAAAAGATGGGAATATTATTACTGCCAATGGGCCGGATGCCGCCAAAGAATTCGCAAATGAAATTATAAATACATTGAAATTAAAAGTGTTTTAGATACGAACATTTTGCACTCATAATCTAAGGTGGACTGACCCCCGAAATTTGGAGTATTTTCTAATCAACATAGGAGCCCGAAATGAGAGTGGTGTAAATCGTCGGAAATTGAAGCCTACGACGGCTAAAATTGTCGAATAATTCGTCTTTAGTTTTTTGCATAGCGATAGCGCATTCGTTGTCGCTTTTTTCGTAGGCAATCTTGTCCAGTATTTTGAATGTTAGTCCGGGTTTAAGATATTGCTTGGCATTTGGTAAAGACTTCAATCTTTCGTAGGTAATCTGGTAGATGTTGTAGATTTTCTTTTGTTTGCCTTTTTTGTCAGTAATGATGGTGGCGTAACCACAGGGCCGATGATAGTTCAAGTAGATGTTTAGATGTTCTTTGTCGAATTGATTAATGTCTTGAGCGTATCTTTTGGGAATGAAGCTGTAGCCGATGTACTTTCTGATAATAGAGCCGTTCTTGCTTTCCACCAGGGCATTGTCGTTGGTGTGTCTGGCCCGGCACTTGGTTTGTTGAATCAGAAGCTTGTTGAGCATCTGAGCCACCTGCTTGTTGATGAACTCTGAACCATTGTCTGAATGAAAGCCAAGGATGACAAAAGGGAGCTGCTCAATCAAATCTTTCAGTAAAGGGATTAAGAAATATTCAGATATTCTTTCAACGCAACCAACCACTTCCCACTGGGTGACCTCGTCTACAATGTTGATGTGGTAGACACCTTTTTCCTTGTCTAAGTCGCCCTGATGAACGGAATCTACCCTTAAATAGCCGGGTTTACCCAAGGGCTCAGGCTTTCTTCTTTTTCCGATGGGAATCTTTCTTGGCTGCGTCTTCTTGATGGTCAGAGAGCGAGACCGATACTGTCTGCTGCCTCTGAGATTGTAGATGTGAGCTCGAGAAATTCTGCTGATGTTTTGGTATTCTTCTTTGCCAAAGATCTTGTATTCTCTTTCCAGGATTCTTTTGGTAGCCGGACCCGAGAGACGAAGGTGAGCGTTGTCTGTTTCAATCAGCCGGGCGACATCTGAAGGAGTGTACTTTCTGGGGAAGCTATGTCTTCTGGTGGAACTGAGCCACAACTTGCCGAATTTCTTTTTCCTGGCAATGATTCTGGTAGTCCGGGCATCAGACAATCCGGTCATTTGTCGAATGTAGTTTTTGACTATGGTTTTGCCCCCTTTTTTTGTCTAAAGTACTGAAACTTTGAAAGAGTCTCTTCAACCCATTGATATTTTTCCTTGCGGGAAACAGCTTTAAACTGAATGCTGCCATTAAGCTTTAAGAATTCTTTAATTTGTGTAATGCTTGTAATGTGTGAGTCGTTCATAATTATTGTCATATACTTCAATTATCACGACTCACACTTCATCGCACAAGGCGCTTAATTTCGGGCTCCTTTTGCGTTGGAAACAGCTTTCATTTTGGGCTCCTTTTGTATTGTACAAGACTTGGGCTTGACAAAATCTTTTCTGCGATTAAAATGATAATACCGCAGACAATGGGTGCC
>JBBIKX010000015.1:0-11580 GCA_037445205.1 Candidatus Wildermuthbacteria bacterium | reverse complement strand
ATCTCCGCGGCCACAGCGCGGCGCTTTGACCGGCTAAGCTACGACCACCAAATGCCCCCGAAAGGAATCGAACCTTTATCATCTGCTTAGAAGGCAGATACTTTATCCATTAAGCTACGGGGGCCAACAGCTATTTAATTTATAATAAAATTTGTCTGTTTGCAACAATTTTTAACGCCTGAAAAAAATATCAGGGTGCGTTTCTGGCAAAGAAATCTTTGATTCTCTTGCGCTGTAGCTTTTAAGAAATTGATTATAGGCATTTTCATTAATTTCAATTCTTGGCGTCTTAATGTCTTTTTCTTCTTTCTCAATCTCTAAAAGAGATAAAAAAACGCTTATTCCCACAATCGCGATTGAAATGGCTAAAAAACCAAGAAAAAAGAAAATCGCATTTTTTGCAATAAAAAACGGCATTTTAAAAAATATTGTTTTTATTTTTTTTGTATTTTTATTCGCGAACATACGCTTTGATTAAAATATTGGCCGCAATATATCCTTCTTTTTCATTTTTTGCGATGGACAATAGTTTTGTTTCTACAAGCCATTGCCAATGTTCTGTCCTTTTAATAAATTCCAAAAGCGCAGGAAACTGTCCTTCAATATTCAGTTGGAAATTGATGGAATTAAATAAGGCATTTTCTTCCTTGGGAGCCAAAATGGGCGTAACCTTTAGCGACAATCCGTTTTTTTGGGCCTCTTCTTCAAGAAAAGTTATAAAATTTATCGGCAACTCTTTATCGATGAAAACCTGATCGGTTATTAATCCGTACATCCTTCCAAGATCGCTTAAATAAAGATCCGCCTTTGTTTCAAAATCCTTAAAATCAGACAGCTCTTGCGTGATTGTCGCGAGCGCCTTTTTTTCTTCCAAAAATTTTTCAAGATCGGCCCGAATTTGCTTGTGGGTTGGAAGAATTAAAAGAAAAACGATTAAAATATTGATGATTACAATTGTTCCTCCTGCGATTAAAATTTTTTTATTTTCTTTCATGGAAGAGAAAATGTGACTTTAAATTCTATATCTTGGTAGGGGACATAAGTCCCGATAGAAAAATCCATGTTTAAGAATTCTTGACTGTTGTAAAAATCTTCTCTCATTTTATTCAGGCTGGCCAGTTTTTTGATAGTTCCGGAAAAAGAAACGGTTTTTTTGGAATTGTCAAAATTGAATGTTTTAAGGAAAACGTCGCTTCCAAGCATTTTAGATGTTTTGGAAAGAACATCAAAAACAGCGATTTGTTGTTTGTAAAATTTATTAATTCTTAAAATAACGTCATTAATTTCTTTTATTTTTGATTTAATCTCTTCCAATTGAAAACTTTTATTTTGCTCAAATTTTATCAGCGAATTTTGAACTTCTGTTTTCTCTTGAATGCGTATCTGTGCTATTTTAAGAATCATCCAAAAAGAGGTCAGGCAAATTGTTAACAAAATCCCCAAAACAAGAACTGTTTTTGTCCTTTTGATAAGGCGGATTTCTGATTTTTCCTCGGGCGGTAAAAGATTAATCATAATCGGGGTTGTTAATGCCGCGCATCGCAAGGCCGAGGGCAGAACAAAATTTTAATAATTCTTTTTTATTTGAAAATTGCTTTGGCTGTTGGGAGGAAAAATTATTTAAGGGATTGGCTGTTTCAACGGGCAATCCCAATCCTTCCTGAAAAAATTTATCCAATCCTTTTATATCCGCATCTATGCCCGAAAGGATTATTTTTTTTACAGATGATCCATTTTTGGACAAAAAATCATGAACTATGTGAGAATGATAATAATCAATGTACTTTTTAATTTGTTCCTGCAGATCTGTAAGAACCGGCACCATAATATCAAACAACTCTTTTCCCTTTTTGGATTTGTCTTCCAGACCATATTTGTCTTTAATTTCCTCTGTTTTGTCGGGGCTAATATTCATGGCTTGGGAGATTTTATGATTAAAAAGCGCCGAAGAAAAAGGAATAGAGACGGTAAATCTTATAGATGTTCCTGCAAATAATATAAGAACCGTTCTTGATCTGTCAATGTTTATAATAAGAAGAGGAATAAGCGATTTATCGTCTTTTACAACAGCGCGGGAAATAGACTGAGATTCAACTTCCAGAGCCATTGGGATAAGATCTGCTTTTTTGGCGGCGAAAATATAGGGACGGATAGTGGCTTTCGGCATAGCCACAAGCAAAACCTCAAAGAAATCTTTTTCTTTTTTCAAGGATGGAACTATTTGCGCATCCAAATATACTTTTTCCAAGGGAAAGGGTATGTAATGTTCCGCCTCATATTGAATGGAGGATTTTAATTCCTCCTCGCTGATTTTTGGCATTCTGATAACCTGAACGAAGGACCTTTCTTCTGGGAGTGACATTATTACATAGGGTGTTTTTATTTTCTCTTCGCTGACAAACGATTTTATCTCCTGCGCCAAAAGATTTGCATTTCTTACCTCTCCCCTTTTAATTATGCCTCCGGGGATTTCTTTTCTTGCCAGATTCTCTATCTTGTATCCGCCCCCGCCTTTTTTAATCTTTGCCAATCTCAAAGAAAGATCGGTAATATCCAAGCCGAATGTTTCTGTGTTAAGATTCAGGAGATTAAATATTTTTGTCATAGACTTGTTTGGCAAAAAATTCATTTTTCCTCCCATTGGAATGTTTCGTAATCGCCTGAAACTGGAAAATAAGGAGGGGGGCTGTAGGTTAGGTCGGGATTATAGCTCATTTCTGTCTCGCGATATCCGGAAATAACTTTTCCCTGCGAATTAACCCAAGTGAAAGTCCAGATTTTGTTTGAAATAATGGAGCCGTATGTTTCTATGTAATCACGAATGGCGTATGATCCCTGAGGATAATAATATCTGTATACGCTTCCTTTTTGCGCCAAAAGCACTGCTTTGATTTCTAATCTGTTGGGCGAATAATAAGGAACTAAAATATCGCTCTGGGAAATCAGGCCCAGCACCGAATTCGCGTCCATATAGTTTATATTACCATTAATAATGATTTTTTTCATGGACGTTGGTATTTCGGGAAGCTTTGCTGCCGCTATTGTCGCCCTGCCTTTTATATCTCCATCTACCCACAAACGATCTTCCACAAAAATCGGTGCGCATTGCGGGGGAAAATTGTAAAAACCCAATAATGTTTCTCTGTCTATATCGTTTGACTCCGAAAAACACTGATTATCTATATTGCATCCCCAAACAGCAGATTTAAGACGAGTAACTTTATAGAGATAAAACCCCCCTCCTGATAAAAATTTTATGTGATAACCATGTGCGCCGGAAGGGGCAAAATAAAGGCCCGAGCTTTGAGATTCGGTTTTTAGAGCGGCCAAGTCTCGGGTAATCAGCGCGAAATCAATTAATGGAACCGGAAAGCTCCAAAGCCCCGACTCTTCTCCCTCCCCCTCTCCCCAAATTCCCGGGCACTCGCATCCCTGGGCAATCCAGCGACAGGGAGAGTTGCATTTGCTTTGACTGCATCCGTGTTCTGAGCCGCAAATATATTTTTCTCTTGCAGAGGTGGCCAAAGAATTTTGCTCGCCATCCATTCTGATTCCGCCATTGGAATGAAACGGTCCCTTTAACTCCTCATCTTCTCCAAACCAAGCATTATTGTTTGTCAAAAAGGAATATTTTGTCAGGCTGGGCTTTCCCCATTTAACCGATACTGTTCTTTTAAGCTCTGGAAATTTAATATCCCAGCCCGTAGATTCAATCAGGGTAACCGGAAGGCAATTGGTTGTGGGCGTTATTTTCAAAGAAAATTTCCCAATGATGTTTCCTTCCGGATCTTTATAGTCGCGCTCAAAGGGGCCATATGGAACTGTCTGGCATTTGGGATCGGAAACGGGGAGGCCGTCACAAAAATCTTTGGGACTGTGCGCTAAATGCCACCGATAATAATTAAGCCCCGCCTCGGCGATATGAATTGCCGAATCATAAGCGCTTTTTTTCTGAAAAATTCTGTGCTGGCCGATAATCAAACTCACAAGCCCCCCGAAAAGAATTAAAAAAACAAATCCAAAAACCAAAACAAATGTTAAAATCGATCCTTTTTTGTTCATAGATTCGTTTTAAGATTCCTTAATTGAGTGCTGCTTTCAAGAGTGAAATCGTTTGGGGGTTGATTGGGATTTATATTAACCACCAAATAAACTTTCATAAGCTTGGTGTCTTTTAGGCGGGAGGGGGCGGGAAGTTCGTTGCCCGATCCATCAAAGTATCTAAAAATTGGCGGCATGTTTCTGACATAACTTGTAAGAACAGAAATTTTCTCTCTTGAAAGGGGATATCTTTTTGGCATACCCTGAGGCTCTATCACCCCCTTTTTAAATGTTGTTCCTTCTATAAAATATCTTACCCTCTCTGCGGCTAAATCCTGATCAATATCTCCGTAAAAAATAAATTCGTAATCATCTGCTTTTTCAATAATATAAGCGCCGTCATCTCCCGGCTTTGCCTCTCTTATCTCTTTAACCATCGCTTCTAATCCCCTGCGCGCCTCACTTATCGCAAGAGATTGCTGGAAGGCGTAATTATATGATTTATATAGATTTACAACCAAAGCCGCCACCCCGCCCAAACCAAGGGTGAAGATAAAAATAGTAATAACTGTTTCTACCAATGTAAATCCTTTTTTCATTCTGGTTGCAGATTAAAGGTTGTTGTTTTCGCCCCGCTGATTGTAATAACTTTTGATGAGGGCTGATACCCGGGTCTTGTGGCTTCTAAATTATAGCTCGCGGATTGCAGGGGAAGAAAAAATGATTTTCCATTAAGATCTGTGGGAATTATTCTGTCATATCCAAGCTCGCCATTGTATAGCCTAACATCGACCCCCACAATTGGCTGCAAAGTGCTTGCATCCAAAACATTAACCAATAAAGAGTTTTGAACTTTAAAATAAGCCCTTGCCAAAACATTAGATTTGGGCAAAACATCAATGGGGTTTGAGGGATAAACTCTTATGAGATCCATTCCTGTATTGGGGGTGCTGGAAATTAAATAAGAATCCCATTCTGCCTGTTGTAATATTATTTTTCCATCGCCCCCGCTTTGCGCTAGGGCAGTATACTTATAGACAGGCTGGCCCTGCGAATCTGTTCCGATAATCTTATTTCCTCTTATTCTAATCTCAATTCCTGACAGCTTGGGCGTATTAAAATGAAGATACCATTCATCAAGATAGGGCGTAATATTTAAATTGGTTGTAGAAAGGTTCGCCTTTGCCCTTAAAGAAGGATATTTTCCAACATCTAGGCCGGACAAATCTAAGGGAGAGATTTGAAAACCAGAGGAATTATTCGGTAAATCCTGATCGGGAATCAAAGACCAGCTTTCGTCTATATATGCCAAAATCTGATATTTTATGATTGTTTCCTCTCCTTGAATATTTTTGAAAACCAAACTATCCCAATTGGAAAGATTTGGGGGCGCTACGGTTTCTGAAATAAAGTGACCCGACGGAAAATATTCGGTTATCTTTTTGAGGCGCAATTGTCCGCTTTCTATCTCTACGTCCTGATAAGAGGACGATTTGGAAAAACCATGAAATTCATCGTAAAAACTTTCTTGCGCCCTTGTCTCTACGGTCAAATTTGAAACCTCATCTATGGCAAAACCTATCTCTGTCAGATTCCCCTCATAAACGCTTATGTATGGCTTTTGGGGGTTGGCAACCTCTTGTACGTTGTATGTTTTGTCCTGAGAATATCCTGTTTTTGTGACAATAATGTTATAACTTTCCTGCGATGCCGGGGCGCCAACCAACATAAAAGTTCCGTAATCGTCTGTTTGATAAGAAGCGTCTATCGCGGGATTAACGCTGCCGTTGATTATTCTTATGTTTGCCTGATTAACTCCTATGCCCGAGGCATTTAAAACAGTTATAGCGAGCGTTCCTCCGCCCACTGTCGTTTCTACTCCCTTGGGAGAAACATCGCTTATCATCACCACGGATTTTCCAATCATATTCTCCCATGACACGGAAACCCTTGCTCGCTTATAATCTGTCGGCACCAAATCTTGGGGCAAAACCCTATCAAAGACATCGTCTATGTATATAATGGTTGTTCTGCGGGTAAATTTTATGCCATTTATAGTTTTTTCTTCTGCTTGGGGAATTTGGCCGGAAGGAACGCCGCCTATTGTGCCGACATCGTTATAGGGAAGATTCCTGATTTCTTCCAGTCTTTGATTTGCCAGAGCCAAAGCGTTAGATCGGGCTTTAGATTGAGAGAGAACTTTCATGTTCAGTCCAAAGGCGCCTATAATGCCCAAGAATATAATAGACACCAAAAGCACGCTCACCAACGCCTCAATAAGGGTCAACCCCTTTTCTAATTTTGAATCAGAAAAGTTAAACATGCTTTACAAGTTCTACATTGACTGCATCATAGAATAGATCGGCTGAATGATGGATATGGCAAAAAAAGCTATTACTGATCCAACAATAAGAAGCAAAATCGGCTCAATAATCGAAGAAAGGTTCTGGGCGGTATTGGTTATTTCTTCTTCTAAAAAATCGGCCAGCTGAGAAAGAATTTCTGAAGTTCTGCCAGTTTCTTCTCCAACCTGAATCATCTGCACGAAAACAGGGGAGTATAATTCCGAAAAATTGTTTACTGCCTCCGAAAGCTTTTTCCCTTTTTTAATGGAATCAGAGACCGAAAGAAGAGATTTTTGAAACAAAAAATTCCCCACTGAATTTGATGAGATCTTCAACGCTTCCACAATTGAAACTCCGCCCGATATTAAAGAGCTTAATGTTCTTGAGGCGTAAGCGGTGTTCATTTTTCTTACAAATTCCTTGATAAATGGGGTTTTTAAAAAAATTTTATCTTTTTGCCTCCTAAAACCTTCTTTTTTTCTCAAAAATGCCAGTGCCAAACCAGCTAAAAACAGGCCAAAGAATAGAAAAGCCCAATTCTTTGCCAAAAACTCTCCTATACCCATTATCGCCTGTGTTGTTTTGGGCAAATCTACTCCCATGTTTATAAACGCTTCTTTAAGCTGGGGCACCACTTTTATCATCATTACAATGCCGATGATAATCATTGCCGTTACAACCACTATGGGATACATTAGAGCGCTTTTTATTTTCGATCTTACCTGATGACTGCGCTCAAGATACTGAGAAAGCACTTGAAGTGATCTGTCTAAGCTACCCGTTTCTTCGCCTACCCTGATCATGCTGCAGTAAAGTTCAGAAAATAGATGAGGATGTTTTTCAATTGATTTGGAAAAGCTTTCTCCGGACAGAATATCTTCTTTTATTCTTTCCAGCGCTTTTTTCAGGTTTTTATTTTTTGACTGCTGAGAAAGGGTTTGAAGGGCGCGGGGCAAAGAAACTCCCGAAGCGACCATAACGCGTAAATTTCTTGTAAGCATCAGCTTTTGTCCTATTGATATTCCTCTAAGGCCAATCGGGAGGAAAAACCTTCTTTTTCCTTTTTCAGTGGCCGAAATAAGAATATAATCTTCTTTTCTTAGGATTTCTGCCAATTCTCTTTCGCTTCTCGCCTCAATGTTGCCGGATTTGATTGCTCCCTTAAATGATTTTGCGGTAAATGTATAATTGGTCATTTTATTCCACAATGACTCTTAAAACTTCTTCTATGGTGGTAACGCCTTGAGCGGCCTTAATGAATCCGTCCTCTACCATGGTGAGCATGCCTTCCTCAACTGATCTTTTTTGAATTTGATCAGTGCTGACGTTTTGCAAAATAAGTCTCCTGATGCTTTCTGTAACGGGCAGAACTTCAAAAATCCCAATCCTTCCCCTATAGCCTTCTGCGCAGGTTTTAGTAGATTTTGGTTTATAAAAGGTAAGGTTTTTTAGCGATTCTTTTTCTTTAAGCAGCCCCTCCTTTTTTAAAACTTCTGTTATGCGCTCCAAGTCGCAATATTTTGATAATTGTTTTATCAGGGTAGTACTTGGGCAATATGCCTCTTTTTCCTCGCAAAGCTTCCTTACCAATCTTTGCGATAAAATAACATTGAGCGTTGAAGCGATTAAAAACGGTTCTGCTTTCATGTCAATCATCCTGGGGATGGCGCCGGCGGCATTGTTGGTATGGATGGTGGAAAGCACTAAATGACCGGTAAGCGCTGCGTTGATGGCAAGGCCAGCCGTCTCATTGTCTCTTATCTCTCCGACCATAATAATATCGGGATCCTGCCTTAAAAGAGAGCGAAGTCCATTGGCGAATGTAAGCCCGATTTCGGGCTTTACCTGTGTTTGATTAATGCGGGGCATTCTGTATTCTATTGGATCTTCTACCGTGGAAATATTAACCTCGGGACTATTTAAAATTTCCATCATAGAATAAAGGGTTGTTGTTTTCCCGGAGCCGGTAGGACCGCAAACAAGCAGCATGCCAACCGGCTTGCGAAGCGATGTCTGTATGCTCTCAAGCGCAACGCCCCTTAATCCAAGATCTTCAAGATTATAACCCTTGGTTTCTTCCGCCAAAAGCCTCATCACGATCTTTTCTCCGTTTAGAACCGGCAGAATTGAAACTCTTACAGAAAATTTGCTGTCTTCGTTTTCAAATTTGAATCTTCCGTCTTGGGGCAATCTATGCTCGTCTAGTTTTAGATCAGATAAAACCTTTACTCTAGCGACAATGCCGGAAGCAATATTTTTAGGAAGAGTCATTGTATCTCGCAAAATGCCGTCAATCCGATATCTGACCAAAACTTCTTTTTCTGTGGGCTCAATGTGAACGTCAGAAGATCTGTCCAAAACCGCATGTTTTAAAAGAGTGTCAATAATTTTTATAATTGAAACTTCCTGGGCGATTTTTTCCAACTCTTTTTTTTCGGTAAAATTTTCTTCAACCTTGTCGGTTTTTACTCCCTTAACCTCCTCTTTTATAAGTTCTTTGAATTCAAAACTAAGCGTTTTCCTGTATTGTGTTAAAACATTTTTTATGCTTTCGGGATCTGTAAGCCGGGGAAGAATTTTAAGGCCTGATTTCTTTTTAATGAAATCAATCGCCTGCAAATTGTCGGGATCAAGCATTGCCACTTCTAAATTTTCTCCTTTTTTCCTGAAAGCAACTATGTTGTAGGTCTTTGCAAGAGATTCAGGAATTATACCGAGGACATCCTTTGGAACAATTTCTTTTACAAGATTAATAAACGGTATCCCCAGAATATAGGCTTTAAGGCGAATAAGCTCTTCCTCCTTAATAAACCCCCCTGAAATCAAAACATCGTCCAGATTTTTATTTGTCTCTTGGGCTTTTTTTTTAATCTCTTCGAATTCTTTTTCCTTTATAATTCCCGCATCAAGCAAAAAAAGTTTTAACTGACCAGATTCAACGTGCATATTATATCTTTGTTTATCAAGAAATTACGCCTTTTATTTTTTCCAAGACCTCTCCCAAACTATAATTTGCCTTCACAAGATATGCTTTAGCGCCAAGCTCTATTGCCCGCTCTATTTCTTTGGAGCCTTCAATGTTTGTCAAAAGAATGACCGGAATGCTTTTGGTTATATCATCTGATTTCAGTGTTTCCAAAACCCTTAAGCCATGAATTTTGGGCAAAATAAGATCAAGCAAAATTAAATCCGGCTCAACCGTTTTTGCAAGTTTTAACCCGCTTTCTCCATCAAGGGCGCTTACAATTTCATATCCTTCTCTTTTTAAGAGATCTCCCAATGATTTCTGGAGAGCGGATTCGTCTTCAATGAAAAGTATTTTTTTCATATTTTTTATTTAATTGGCAAGCTAAAATAAAAGGTGGTTCCGTTGTCTTTTTCTGTTTCAAACCAAATCTTTCCTCCCCTGTTCTCAACTATTAATCTGGAAACATAAAGCCCTAATCCTGCGCCTTGAGTTTGTTCGTGAAAAGTACTGGCTCCCCTGAAAAATTGATGAAATATATATTTTTTATATATCATAGGAATGCCCAATCCTTGATCTCTTATTCCCACCAAAATATCTTTATGTCCTTTTTTCATCTCAATTTTCACGTTTCCGCCTTTTTTATTATAAACAATGGCATTGTGCAAAAGACTCCCGATTAACGTTTTTATTAAATATCTATTGGCTGTTAAAAGAACCGGGGCCTTCCCCAAATCTGTTTCTATTTTTATGTTTGAGGCTTCCGCAAACGCCCGATGATTTTGAATCTCATCAATTATAAGTTTGGTAAAATCAATTGACTCTTCTTCTTTTTGGTATTCGTCTTCTTTTATTCTGGCTATTATCAAAAGCGTGTTAAAAAGCTTTAAAAGCTTGGTTCCGTTTTCTTTGATAATTTGATAATATTGCGCTTTTTCATTATCAGATATTTTTTTGTCGCCAGAAATAAGAAAGTCTATCGCCCAGTTAAGATTGGTAAGCGGACTTCTTAGCTGATGCGAGACTATTTTTATAAATTCGTCCTTAATTTCGTTTATCTGGGCCAGCCTTTCCAAGCTCCTGATCACAAAATAGGTAATGATAAACAGAATAAATGCCACCATAAGCACTATAATCGCCACCACGAGAGGATCGTTAACATATTTTGTCCCCAGAAAATAAGAGGTGATACAACTCGCAATATTAATAAGCCCCATCAGGACAAAAAGAAAGGTGGGACATTGCCATAAAGGAATTTTAGATTTCTTGCAGCGCGATACTACATCAAAAGAATCTAATTGGTGATTGATCATTTTTTTATTTTATCATAAAGTTATTATTTACAGCAACAATAAATTCCATTAAGCTATTAGATAGCGCAGATATAGACTCCGTTTATTTGCGGGGTATGGTGTAATGGCAGCACAAACCTCCCCCTTTCTGGCGGGAAGTAGCGTAATGGTCAGCGCCCCCCCACCTTTTAACGGGGCATGGTGTAATGGTTAACATAGGCGCTTTGGGAGCGTCAGATTCCCAGTTCAAGTCTGGGTGCCCCGAAATTAAAAAGGTGGGGGAGATTCCGGGTTCAAGTCCCGGCTTCCCGACCAGACGAAACTTGACGGATTTTGCGAGGAGTTTGTTTGCTCGCTCGCCGCGCCTTCGGCGCGGAAAGCAGGCGGGCAAAAATTCCTGGTGGGGATGACACTCAGACCCCCTTCCTTTTTGCCCGCCTGCTGGAAACCCCCAGCGATTTTTTCGGACGGCGGCGGGACTAAAAGAGGAAAATAAAGAGAAGTCGCCCTTGCCCCAACCCTCCCGTGCGTGGGCGACAATAAGGAACTCTCTTGAATTTTGCGGACAAAAGGAAATAAATTGTGTATTATAAAGTTAATGTTAGTCATCTGATTGTAAGGCAGTTATTGTATTTTAATACTAATACTATCATACCATAATGTCAAACAAAAAAACAACAATAGCAAAGAATATAAAAAAGTTGCGAAAACAACGGGGTTTGTCGCAGGACAAATTATCTAAACTTGCGGATATTTCCCACAATACGATTATCAAAATTGAGTCTGGCGCGATTCAAAGCCCGACAATGGACACGGCGAGCAAAATCGCCAAAGCCCTCGGCGTTTCGCTTGATGATTTAGTCAACAAATAAAATTATGCAAAAAGAAGCCAAAGCCAGAATTAAAATCAATGAGTTGCTTCAAAATGCCGGTTGGA
>JBBIKX010000014.1:0-11732 GCA_037445205.1 Candidatus Wildermuthbacteria bacterium | reverse complement strand
TCGTTCAGCAATTGCGACCAATCAAAACTTTACGAATTCTGCGGGTATAGTGAAGAATTAATAAAGTAAAATAAAAATATGGCCAATCAACAACTGCTTGATTATATCAAGCAACAAACACAACAAGGAATAACCAGCGAACAGATTAAACAATCGCTTCTCGCTAATGGTTGGCAGGCTTCTGATATTGAAGCAGCCTTTAATGAACTACGGGCGTCAGCACAACCCAAAAAACGAAAATGGAAAAAGATTGTTTTAATTACAACAGGTATCATTGTTCTTTTGATAATTGGCCTCTTGTCTCTTCCCAGATTTCTAAATTTATTTGCGAAAGATATTGCGCCCATAAATGACTCTGACCTTCAATTGCAAAAAATTTCGGTAGCCGATAGCGATAATGCTTACTTCGATTTGATAAAACTTAGTAGCGTCATTTATGAACCAAAAGATAAATCGCAAACTATTCTTGACATGGTCGCCGGTAATGCTTGGGACGATCAAATTGCCGAAGATATAGTTTCAAAAAATTCTCAAGCGTTTGCATATTTCGTTGAAGCCGCACGCAAACCAAAATTTCAAGACCCAGCTTCGGCTAATCCAGAGAATATTACACCAAATATGGTTTTGCCAGCGATGAATAGTTGGCGGCGAATGGCACAGTTCAGCGCAATTCGTGCAATGTATCTGGCAAGACAAGGAAAAGATAAAGAAGCGTTAGATGAGGTCTTAAATTCTGTAAGCATTGGCCAAAAAATTCAAGAATCGCAAGCCCCGCTTGTTGAATATTTTATAGCAATAGCGATGAAGGGTGTCGGTTTGGAAACTGTGCAAAAAATAATTCCTTCATCAAAATTGACAAGCGCTGAATTAAAGCAATATGCTCAAGGATTGGATAAGTTTTACAAAAATGAGGACGGATTGATTATGTCGTTCAAGGGCGAATATCATTTCCAATCTTGGGTTATTGATTCAATCGTGAGCGGAGATACCGAGGCGTTAAAATCAGTAGTTGGCGAGGAAGAGAGCCAAAATCCAGAAATTGCTAAAAAAATTAAGGACAATTATTACTTCCAACCGAATAAAACAAAATTACTTTTTGCAGAATACGCAAGAGCAAATATAAAAAGTGCGAATCAATCCTGTGGCGAAATTAAAGCTACCGAAGTGAAACCACTTGCTCCAACTAATCCGGCGAAACTCTACACCGAGGAAAACGCGATTGGGAAAATTCTTCATGATATTATTGCCGCAAGTTTCAGTGGCGTAAGTACGAAAAAATGCCAGGAAGATTTATTGGTCGGAGCAACACAGGCAATGATTGCCATCAAAGCTTTCAAAAATGATACAAATAATTACCCCTCCTCGCTTAACGAGCTCATTCCTAATTACTTATCATCAGTTCCTCAAGACCCATTTGACGGAAAACCGCTAAAATATTCTGTTACAAAGAAAATTCTTTATTCGGTCGGAGAAGACTTAAAAGATTCAGGCGGTAGCACCGGAGACGATTGGAGAAAAATGGCTGACCCAACATTTGTATTGAATTTTTAGGTAATGTTAATTTTATTGGTATGAAATTCGGCGATGGCGAAAGCGAGAGGGGCAATCCCGCTATGGCAGAATCCTCAACTCCTTTTCCCGCGCACTAGAGCAAAGCTCGGCACAGGACATTCGCGGATTCTGCGGGTATAGTGAAGCAGCATCACAACTCCCTTCCAAGGAGTTATCACGGGTGCAAATCCCGTTACCCGCTCCAAACCAAAGCCCCGCCGTATAATAGGCGGGGCTTTTTTGATAATCCTATTCACAGAGGTCTATCTTACCATATCTTTTAGCGACTTTCCTGCCTTAAATCGCGGCACTTTGCTTGCGGGGATATTAATTGTCTGTCCGGTTTTTGGATTTCTTCCAACCCTTGCTTTTCTTTTGGAGACAACAAACGATCCGAATCCAGTCAAAACAACGCTATCTCCTTTTTTTAGAGCCTTTCCAATCTCGTCTATTAAAATGTTCAAGCAATCTCCTGCTTGAGTTTTGGGAAGGTTTAATTTTTGAGCCAATGCGTCTACTAAATCCTGTTTTGTCATGTTATTGTTGTTAATTTTATTATTTTCTCACGGCGCCAATTAAGACTTTAAATTACGATTAGCGCCAATGTCCGACCTTTAAATGTTATTTAGCATATTCTACTACTTTTCTCTCCCTGATGACAATAACCTTTATTTGTCCGGAGTAATTTATTTCCTCCTGAATCCTTTTGGCAATATCTCTGGCGAGTTTTTTTGCCTGATAATCATCAATCTCGTCTGGTCGCACAAAAACTCTTATCTCCCTCCCTGCCTGAATAGCGTATGCTTTTTCTATTCCTCCAAAAGAAGTAGAAATTTTTTCAAGATCTTCCAGCCTTTTAAGATAATCCTCAAGGGTATCCTTTCTGGCGCCGGGCCTTGCCCCCGATATCTGATCGGCTGCCTGAATAACGTGCGATTCAAGGGTCAGGTAAGGATATTCCTCATGGTGAGCTTTCATTGCCTCAATAATTTCTTTTTCCACGTTTAATCTTTCTAACACCTTAATGCCGATTTCTGTGTGAGAGCCTTCTATCTGCTGATCCAATGCCTTGCCGATGTCATGCAATAGGCCCGCCTTTTTAGCCACCTTAACATTGGCTCCGATTTCTGCGGCGATCATGCCGGCCAAATGAGAAACTTCAATTGAATGCAATAAAACATTCTGCCCAAAGCTCGTTCTGAATTTAAGTTTTCCCAAAAGCTCTATCAGTTTTGGCGGAAGGCCTATTACTCCCGCCTCAAAAGCTGCTGTCTCTCCCGCCTTCCTGATTTCTTCGCCCACCTCTTCTTCTGCCTGCTTGACTATCTCTTCAATTCTTGCCGGCTGAATTCTCCCATCCTCAATAAGTTTTTCCAAAGCAATTTTGGCTATATGCCTTCTTAAGGGACTAAAGCTTGAAACAATAACAACCTCGGGGGTTTCATCAATGATAACCTCCACTCCTGTCAATTTTTCAAAGGTCTTGATATTGCGGCCTTCTTTGCCGATGATTCTCCCCTTAACCTTTTCAGATGGCAGCATTACGGTTGTAATGGTTGTTTCCTGCGCCTGGGAAAGGGCGTATCTTTGAATGACGGTGGCTAAAATCTTTTGAGCTTTTTCTTTGAGCGCTTCCTTGTTGTTTTCCTCCAGCTTGCGCAGGCGCTCCAACAATTCCTGTTTTTGCTCTTCTTCAATGCGCTGAAACAATTCTCTTTTCGCCTCCTCTGGTGTAAATTTGGAAATTTTCTCTAATCTTTCTTTTTCTTTTTCAATTTCCTGATTCAGCTCTTCGGCGATTTTCTTTATTTCTTCGTCTTTGTGCTGGAGTTCCCGCTCCTGTCTGTCAACTTTCGCCGACTTGGCCTGAATGATTTTTTCTCTCTGAATGGCAAATCTTTCTGCCTTTAGAATTTCCCTCCGCCTTACTATTTCTTCTTTTCTGGCTGATTCAATGATTTGATTCGACTTTTCCTGCGCGCTAACTATCAATGATTCCGCCTGGGCTTTCGCGGCATCAACTTTCTTTCTTAAATTTTCTTCAATCGTGCCCCATCTCCTTTTAAGAAGAGTGATTCTTGCATAATAGCCCAAAATGGATCCTATAAAAACTCCTAAAAATCCAATTAACAGTGCAATAAATTGGTTCATAAAATCTATAAGAATAAGATTGGTGAAAAATAAAAACCATCTTACCCGAACTTTTAATTATTTTTTCTTTCCCTCGATCACAATATCAACGATACCATACTCTCTTGCATCTTTTGCTGAAAGATAAAAATCCCTATCGGTGTCTTTTTCTATAACATCCAAAGATTTGCCGGTATGTTTGGCAAGGATTTCGTTCAATCGATTCTTCAATTTTAAAATCTGCTTCGCTGTTATTTCTATTTCTATCGCTTCTCCCGTTACTCCTCCGGCAACCTGATGCAATAATATCTCCGAATTAGGAAGGGCAAATCTTTTTCCCTCGGCTCCCGCAGATAAAAGCACGGCAGCCATAGATCCGGCCAGCCCCACGCAAACTGTGGAAATCGGACAATCTACATATTGCATCGTGTCATAAACTGCCAACCCTGACGTCACTGACCCTCCGGGACTGTTGATATAAAGTTTGATTTCTTTCTTGGGATCTTTGCTGGCAAGGTACAAAATTTCTGCAATTACAAGATTGGCCAGATCATCTCCTATCGGACCGGCTAAAAAAATAATTCTATCTTCCAGAAGCCTTGAATATATGTCATAAACTCTTTCTCTGTGTCCGTTTTTTTCAACAATGGTAGGAATTATGGGCATAATTATTTTTCATCATTGATAAATCCTTCTAACCGCTCGAGGGTTTTTCTGTTTTCTATTCTCTCTTTAGTATAATCATATAAATCTTTGGGGTCAAATGCCTGATGGGCTTCCTTCTGGGCGCCAAACCGTTCCAAAATATTGCTTACTTCTTCTTTTATTTCCTCTGCTTTTGCGACAATTCCCTCTTTTTCTTTAATCTCTTTCAATATAAAAAAGTTTTTTATTTTTGATTCCACTTCTCCCAAAAGAGATTTTCTAAATCCTTTTTCGTCAAGATTAACTCTTTTTAAATATTCCTCAAAGGTTATTTGAAGCGTTTGGGGAATTTTCTTTTTAAAATCCCTGACTATTTGCTCTGTTTCTATGTCTATTAAAATCTGGGGGATTGGACAACCCAGTTCTTTTCTAATTTTTTGAAGAATTTCCGCCTGAGTTCTTTGTTTTTCTATCTCTTCCTTCTCTTTCTTTATGCCGTCTTTAATGCTGTCTTTTAGCTGCAAAAGACTGGTGAACGCGCCAAGCGACTTTGCCCACTCATCAGTCAATTCTTGAAGTTCCAGGGTGTAAACTGCGTCTATCTGAACTACAAATCGTTCTTCTCTTGGCGCGCTATCTTCCCTGGAAACCTTCAGATCAATGGTAAATTCTTTTTTGTCTCCCGCTTTAAGCCCGATGATGTTTTCCTCAAATTCGGACAGGAAATGGCTTTGTCCGACTATAAAACCTTCTTTTATTTTTTGATTGTTTTTTACAAGCGACGATTGGTATTTAATCTCTACAAAATCGCCTTTTTGGCAGGGACCATTTTTCAAAATTTTTTTTGCTCTTGTTTTTTGAAGCCATTTTATGGCTTCCTCAATCTCTTTTTCTTCAACAAGGATTTCTTTCTTTTTTATAGCCCCGATAATTTTTTTATAATCGGGCAGGTTTATCTGAGGCATCACCCAAACATTGATCTTAAACTCTAAGGGATTATTCCAGGCAAGTTTTAGAATGTCAATTTGGGGCTTGCCGATAACTTCTATCTTATTTTCTTTTATTATTTGTAAATATTTTTTTTCGACGGCATCTTTGGCCGCTCCCAAAAGAATATCTCCTTTTTTGCTTTCTAAAAGAATTTTTGAGGGCGCCTTTCCCTTTCTAAATCCGGGCGCAGAAAAATTTTCCTTTATTACACTTGTCGCCGTTGAAACAAATGGCTCTAATTCCTGAAAATCCATCTTTACCCTTATCTCTTTTCTTGATCCGTCAATCTCACTAATTTGAATTTTCATAAGAGAGGAAGGAAGATAAGGGATATCACGCTTAGCAATTTAATTAAAATATTCAGCGATGGCCCAGCAGTGTCTTTGAATGGATCTCCTATTGTATCTCCAATGACTGCCGCCTTGTGTCCGTCAGAGCCCTTTCCTCCAAAATTACCCGCCTCAATGAATTTTTTTGCGTTATCCCAAGCAGCGCCAGCATTGGCCATCAAAAGAGCCAACAGGAATCCCGAGCTTAATGCGCCAACCAAAGTTCCTGCCAATGCTTGTTTGCCCAGCACCAATCCCACAACAACAGGAGTAATAACAGCCAAAAGGGCAGGATAGCTCATTTCTTTAAGCGCTCTTTTGGTTACCAAATCAACGCAGCGTTTGTTGTCCGGTTTTTCCTTTCCTTCCAGTATGTTTTGTTCTTTAAATTGCCTTCTCACTTCATTAACGACCTCCAAAGCCCCCCGACTTACGCCTTTCATGGCAAGGGCGGAAAAAAAGAAAGGCAGCATTGCTCCGATAAACAGCCCTGCCAATATTTTAGAATCTAAAAGATTGAATTCCTTTATCCCGCTTTGCTGGGAATAAGTCGCAAGCCATGCTAAGGCCGCCAGAGCCGCGGAAGCTATCGCGAATCCTTTGCCCGTAGCGGCAGTGCTGTTTCCTACCGCATCAAGTGCTTCGGTTCTTTGCCTTACTATTGGATCCATTTTGGACATCTCTGCGATTCCCGCAGCGTTATCGGCAATTGGTCCGTAACAATCTGTTGAAAGATTTAGTCCCAAAACTCCCAGAACTCCAAGAGAGGCAAGCGCGATTCCGTACAACCCGCCAAAATAATAGGCGATTACCAAGGCTATTGCGACGCCCAAAACCGGCAAAACAGTGCTTTGCATGCCCACAATTAGTCCTTCCATAATTACGCTTGACGGCCCGACCTGAGATGCTCTGGCTATCTCTTGGGTGGGTTTTCTTTTTTCAGAAGTATAGTAGCTCGTGACTTTCCCAATAAGCACTCCCGCCCCCAATCCCGCGACAATAGAAATAAATAATTTTATGTCTTTAAAATAAAAAACGGTAATAATTAGCGCCAATGCCAGCATAAAAAAGTTTGCCGCTATTATTCCCCTCTCCATCGCCTTCCTAATCCCCTCGGTCTGTTGAGTAAATTCTGCTCTATTTAAATTTTTGGGCGCCCTTATCAGGAAATTTCCCAAAAGGGAGCTAAGAATTCCTGAAGCGGCTATTAATAGCGGAAGCGCCGCGCCTTTAAAACCAAATCTTGCGACCCCGATTACTATCGCGCTTATAATTGAAGCTGCGTAAGATTCAAACAAATCTGCGCCCATTCCCGCGATATCTCCAACATTGTCGCCAACATTATCAGCGATTACAGCGGGATTTCTTGGGTCGTCTTCGGGAATACCCAGCTCAGTTTTCCCGACGAGGTCCGCTCCAACATCAGCACTTTTGGTAAATATTCCTCCTCCAACCCTCATAAAAAGCGCTACCAATGATGCGCCGAGGGCGTAATTTATTAAAATCTCAGGGTTCCTAAAAATTGCCCAGATAATCGTAACTCCCAAAAGGCCCAATCCAACAATCAAAAAACCCATCACCGAACCTCCTTTAAGGGCTATTTTAAAACTTTCAACGAAATCGCTCTGGGCTTTTTCTGTGGTTCTTGCGTTTGTGATAGTAGACACCATCATTCCGGCATACCCTGCCAAAATAGAGGTTAATCCTCCAAAAAGAAAAATAATTGGGGCGAGGCCTGTTTTTTGGATAAATCCCAAAGCAAAAGCAATTAGCAAGAATATTATTATCATCGCCCTAATTTCTCTTTTTAAAAAGGCGCTGGCGCCGTCTTTGATCGCCTCGGAAATTTCTTTTATTTTTGGGGAACTAATGTTTATTTTTTTTATCTGGGCAATCAGGTAGAAAACGAAAGCAAGATCAATTATTCCCATCAAAGACGCAATAAATATGGACGGCATAATGTGTTCTATTAATTTTTATTATTTTTTGTATCTTTTTTAGATGTTGGCTTTTTCTTTTTTGGAGTTTTTTCTGTTTCCTTGTTAGGCTCCGCGTCCTTATCTTTCTTTTTTATAATTTCTTTTTCTGTTTTTTGTTCAGATTTCTTTTCCAAATCAGCCCTTGAGCGAACATCAATTTTCCATCCGGTAATTTTTGCGGCCAATCTAACGTTTTGGCCGTCTTTTCCGATTGCCAGAGAAAGCTGATCTTCGGGCACAATCGCCAAAGCCCTATCCTCTCCTTCCAGCCTTATTTCTTCTATTTTGGCGGGGGAAAGGGCATTTATGATGAATTCTTCGGGCTTCTCCGACCAGTGGATAATATCAATTTTTTCTCCTCCCAGATTATTGATCACTGCAGCCACCCTCGTACCCCTCTGCCCGACCATTGCTCCTATGGGGTCAACTTCGGGCTGCTTGGAGACAACGGCGATTTTTGTTCTTGATCCGGGCTCTCTTGAAATAGCCATAATTTCAACCTGCCCGCTGGAAATTTCGGGCACCTCTATTTCAAATAATTTAGAAACAAATTTGGGATAAGCGCGGGAAATCAGTATTACCGGCCCCTGGGGCGTTTCTTCTACCTTTTTAACAAGCACTTTTAACCTCTGGCCTGGCTTGTAAAATTCGTGGGGGATTTGTTCTTTTGACAGCATAAGCCCAAGCGTTCTGCCTATATCAAGATAAATATTTCTGCCCTCAATTCGCTGCACAACCCCGGAAATAATCTCGCCCTCTTTTGACTGATACTCTTTGTAGATATTCTCTCTTTCGGCTTCTTTTAATTTTTGCAAAATAACCTGCTTGGCTGTTTGGGCGGCGATTCTTCCATAGCTGTCTTTTGCCTCTAGGGGAAAAATCATTTCTTGCCCCAGCTCTATTTTTTTATCAATCTTTTTGGCTTCTTCCAGCAGAATATGCTTTTTGGGATTAAAAACTATCTTTTTGCCCTCAATTGGCTCTTCTTCTCCTTCTTTTTCTTCATCCTCTTTTTTTTCTTTCAGGAGCGCCAATTCTTCTTCGCTATAAATCATTGACTGGTCTATCACCTGCCTGACCTGCCAAAACTTTATTTCTCCGCTTTGGGGATTCAGCTTGGCGCACACCACCTCTCCCTTTTTCCCAAAATCTTTTTTATAGGCAGCGCTAAGGGCTGCCTCCACAACCTCAATTACCCTTTCCAATGAAAGACCTTTTTCTTCTGCTATCTGCGCAAGCGCAGAAACAAAACTTTTTAAATCGCCCAACATAGATATTTATTTTATTTTAAAAATTATAAAAAATAAAGCCCGATTTTTAAACGGACAGTTTTTCGACGCTATTTATTAATGATAAAAAAACAATGCCTGGATGTCAAGTCAAATATTTTTAAAATGGACTATCTTTGCCGTCTTTTGATCGGAGTTCAGGATGATTGAAATCACATCAATTTGCCACTCGCAATCATCGCGATAGTCGTTTTTATCAAGCCAGATTTGCGCCACTTTTTCTATTTTCTGTCTTTTTATAAAATTAACTTTTTCTTCTGGCTCAATTTTTCCTGCGCAAGAAAGAGTTTTTATTTCCAGAAAAGAAATTTTGCCTTCTTTTTTGGCAATTACATCGATTTCGCCCAATTTCGGACCGTTCTTTGTTTGAAAAAAGAAATTTTTATCTAAAATCTTATATCCCTTTTTCTTAAGATATTTTATGGCCAGATTTTCTCCAAATATTCCTAAATCTTTGTCCGAATTGATTGTGGACATATTTTTGTCCATTATAATGACCGGATTTCCACTTTTGCCCCTTACTTTTCCCCAAGTTTTCCCCAATTTAATGAATTTTAGGAGCTATGTTGGTGGACCTGGCGGGAATTGAACCCACATCAGGGCAATGCGAATGCCCCGTTTTGCCGTTAAACTACAGGCCCCCTATAAATATTAACCTTATTTTTAAAATGTTTTCCTGAGAATAAATAATCCTGAATTTTAATTTATGGATTTTTTTAAGCTTTCCGGTCAATTCTTCAATCATTTGATTTTTTGTTGTCAAAACCCTTATCATCCCCTTGGCAATATCTTCTAAGGAAATTATTCTGTCCATCGGATCTTTTTGAAACGACTTATCTCCAAAATCCAATATCATGCCCCTTAATCTCTCTATTTTTTGAGCAGGGATATTTTCTACTATAAGCTCTCCTTTGTGCTTTCCTTCTTTAATCGCCTGACAGGCGGGGCAAAATATAAAATTATATTTCTTTCCCATCTCCGAATTCGGGGCTTGGGTTAATTTGTGGCGCCACAATCCTTGGAAATAAACAGATTCGCAATCGCGGCAAATCATATAATCTTTTTTTGTTCTTTTGCCCTTCTTTAATAAAAATTTAAACATATTATTGTTCGGGGCATTGGGAATCGCACCCAACCTTCAGCGTCCCGAACGCTGCGTACTGCTGATATACTATGCCCCGCCAATATTTTTACGTCACCCAATATTTGTTTTTGGTCATTTTGTCTCTTTTTGCAACAACCTCATCGGTTTTTTCTTTGGAGCAAAGATAAGCCTTATCCAGCTCTTTTTGGTCCAAGCCTCCAAGCTCTTTTATCCTCTCTTTTAAATATCCTTTTTTGTTCTTGGAGGGCATCTCTAAAACCTCTGCTAACAAAATATTAAGAATTTTGCCAACCAGGGGTCCGGGCTCTATGCTTAAGATTTCCATAATATCATTCCCGCTTACTTTCAACATTGTCACGTCTATGGGATCTTGAGATACTCTTTCTGCCACATAGAGAAAATGTCTCAATTTATAAGGCAATGCCTTTGGGCAGCCGGATCCAATTCTGTCAGCCATGCGCACATAAACCAAATCTTTTATGTTCTCTTGGCCAACTCCCCTTAACAATCTCCTAACCGAAGATTCATTAACCTCGCCCACATTGTAATAAAACAAGTGGAATCTTACCAGTTTTGTAATTTTTTTTATGTCTTTGCGCGGGAATTTCAGTCTTTCAAGAATTTGGGCAGTCATTTTCGCGCCCACCACCTCGTGATTGTAAAAAGTTGAGTTAAGGCCTTCTCCTGCCTTTGTTCTGGGTTTTCCCACATCATGCAACAACACAGCGAATCTTATATGAAAATCAAAGTTTTGGCTAGCGGCAAAACTTAAAGATTTGAGCGCGTGCTCATAAATATCATAAATATGATGCTTGTTCTGGCCTATTTTATATCCCTCAAGAATTTCGGGGATAATGCATCTTAAAAGACCTGTTTCCCTTAAAAGCTCTATGCCAAAAGAAGGATTCTTTGACATAATTATTTTAACAAGCTCGTCTCTGATCCGTTCCTTAGAAATAAAACTCAGAAGCCCGCTATTGTTTTTAATTCCCTGATATGTTCTTGACTCTATTTTAAAATCAAGAACACAGGCGAATCTAATCGCCCGCATTAGACGCAAAGCATCCTCTTTAAATCTTTTATCGGGCTCTCCCACCGCCCGGATTGTTTTATCTTTAAGATCTTTTTGTCCGCCAAAGAGATCAATTATATCGCAAAGTTTTGAATCTAATTTTATTGCCATTGCATTGACTGTAAAATCTCTCCTTGCCAAATCTTCTTCTATTGTTTTTGCCCATTCAAGATCGTTTGGATGTCTTTTATCGACATAACTTTCTTCAATGCGAAATGTCGTTATCTCAATTTCTTTTAGTGCTTCTATCCGGCTTTTTGTCTGGACCTTTACTGTCCCAAATTTGTTATCAATATAATTATTGGGAAATATTTTTGAAATTTGAAGGGGGAGGGCGTTGGTTGCAACATCCCAGTCTTGAGGTTCTTTTTTCATCAAAAGATCTCTAACACAACCGCCCACTATGTATGCTTGATAGCCGTTTTTTATAAGCTTTTTGATTATGCTTTTTACTTCTTTTGGAATTTCCATCATCTTTTAATTCTATACGGGATATTGCGATTTTTCAAATACTCATTTAGAATGAATTAATTGTCCGCCCCCGTGGCTCAACTGGATAGAGCGTGTGGCTTCGGACCACAAGATTCTGGGTTCAAATCCTGGCGGGGGCATTTTAAAAAATTAAAATAAAATGAGGAAAAA
>JBBIKX010000013.1:0-11977 GCA_037445205.1 Candidatus Wildermuthbacteria bacterium | reverse complement strand
CGAACAATCAAGTTCGTCTGAAAATTTTGAGTTCGTATCGTCAAACTTGGCTCCGGAGGTAGGATTCGAACCTACAACCCCCGCGTTACATTTATCCAATACTTTCGCATTGGGATGGACTATATCATCATCCAAGAAGGATGTCTCGGTATCTAGTCTCTACGGCGCCCCCGCCATAGGCGAGGTTCCCACGGTATTACCCTAAAGGGCTTCACCGTTATCCCGAGATTTTTCAACCTAGGTTGCCCTAGGAAGCTGCGTTACGCCTGCGTGTATTTCTCTATGACAATTTGCACAAAGTAATACACATTTATCTGCTTCTTCTCTTAATCTCTCCCATGAACGAGTTAATCCTCGCGTGGACATACTAAAAGACTTTTTAGAATCGTCTATATGATGAAGGTCCATCGCCCAGGGAGTTTTGCTGTAACCACAGATAATACATTTACCGCCCTTATATTCAATGAGTAATGACTTTAATCTTCTACGTCGCCTATTAACGGCCATTATCATATACTCGCGGCGGTCGGCGTATGTTCGTTTCTCTTTTGGCATACACTTATGAGTATACCATAAAACGAACTATTTTCACAGCGCGTGGCTCTACCATTGAGCTACTCCGGATTATGCCTAAATTCGGCACTTTTATTATAAATTATTTTTGAAATTTTTCAACTTTTCAATTTGGAATTGTATTTTTGAGTTTTGCCTTTTGAATTTTGAATTTCTTTAATATCCTTCCAGTTTCTTGATGTCCTGATGTTTTCTTATCTTTTCCAGCGCCTTTGCCTCAATCTGGCGGATTCTCTCTCTTGTAACCCCAAAAATTTCTCCCACCTCCTGCAATGTGTGCATTATCCCATCGTCAAGACCAAAGCGCATTGAAAGGATTTTTTGCTCTCTTGGGGTAAGCTGATATGATATTTCGCTCAATCTCTCCTTCAAAAGCACCCTTGCCGCTTCTTTTGAGGGGGAGGGCATTTCTTCGTCTTTTATAAAATCAGAAAGAACGCTTTCTTCGTCGCTATCTCCTATCGGCGTTTCAAGAGAAATGGTCTTTTGGGCAATTTTAGCAATATGTTTTACTTTTTCGGCGGTTAACTCCATCTCCTTTGCAATTTCTTCATCAGAGGGTTCGCGCCTCAACTCCTTTAACAAATCTCTTCTGATTTTCTCATAGCGGGTTATTGTTTCAATCATATGGACAGGAATTCTGATAGTCCGAGCCTGATCAGCAAGCGCTCTGGTTATCGCCTGTCTTATCCACCAAGTGGCATAAGTAGAAAATTTATAACCCTTGCGCCAGTCAAATTTTTCTGCTGCCCTGAAAAGACCCAAATTTCCCTCCTGAATTAAATCAAGCAGGGTCAGATTCGGGGAACGCCCGATATATTTTTTAGCAATTGACACTACGAGCCGAAGATTCGCCCTGATTAGTTTCTGTTTTGCCGCCCTGTCACCCTCTTCAATCCTTTTAGCCAGCTCTTTTTCTTCCTTGGCTGTCAGAAATGGAACCTCCCCTATTTCGCGCAAATACATTTGAACAGAATCCGGCCTTTTAAGAAATTCCTCCGCTGCCTTTCTTTTTTCCACTTCTTTGTCTTTCTCTATCAGGTATTCCTGCGCCTCCCTGATTTTTATGCTCTCGCTCTCCAAATAATCCAACAGCTCTTCAAAACCATCCAGGTTTTTTTCAAAATCCGGAAAAAAATAAAGAATTTCGCTATGCGTCACAAATCCCCGCAGACGCCCTTTCTGGGTCAGCGCTTCAATTTTATTTTTATCAAAAATCTTTTCCTTAATAAAAGAGGTGCTTATTTTTGCCGTTTTTTTGCGCGCCTTTTCAGAATACTTCTTTTTCGGCAATTTTTTCCTGCCTGCTTTTTTCACTTTTTTCTTCAATTTTTTTATGTTTTTTCTTTTTTTGGCTTCGGCTTTCTTGGATTTTTTGTTTTTTTTCATAAAACTAATTTTTGATTAATTCTTTTGAAAGTTGGTTGAATTTTTTCATCAATTCTTGGGCTTCTGACGCTTTCCCTTCGTTTTCTGCTTTTTTTATTTCGCTAGCCAGCAAATCAAGTTCTTTTCTGATTTGAAGCTGATGATATTGGTTGCAGGAGCTTGCAAGCTCTTCTTTTATTTCTTTTTCTGATTTACAATCCCCTTCTTCCACCTGCGCGGTTAAAAAAAGATAGTTAAAGTAACCTTTTACTTCTTCATCAAGATTTAAGGAAGTTTTTTCAATATTTCCTTTCTTAATTAAATCTATAATTTTTTTGATTTTGTCAGAAAATTTGTCAAAAATAAAAAATTGATTTTCGAAATTTTTTATAATCTCCGGTTTTTTCAAAAAAAGACAGACGATTCTTTCTTCCAGTTTTTCCATCCTCGTTTGCGGTCTAACCTTTTCAATAATTTCTTTTTCAACAATCTCTTCTTTTTCCCGGTATTTCTCCATCTCTTCCCGCACCGCTCTTTCCGGAACACCAAGTTTTTTTGCCAATTCTTCTGTCCAATGCGATAGTTCAATTTTATTTTGTATCCGCTTTATAACGGGGATCAAAACTCGCGAGATTCGTTTTTTGCCGTCAGCCATATTTTTATCAAAACGCCCGAATGCGTTTTCAAAATAAAAATCCAGAATTAATTTTGAGCAAGATATAAGCTTTTCCCAATCCGAGGGGTTGTTTTTTATAACATCTGCAGGATCAAGCTCTGGGGGCATAGTAATAATTTTTATATTGAAACCCTCCCGCTGCGCCAAATCTATGCCCCTTTTGGTTGCCGAATCGCCGGCAATGTCCATATCAAAACCCATTAATAAATTCTCTGTATATCTTTTCATAATATTGAGATGGGCTGGCGTTAAGCTGGTCCCAGAAACTGCCACCGCATTATTGACGCCTATTTGGTGAGACATAATAACGTCGGTATAGCCCTCAACAATAATGCACTCGCCCCTCTTTCTTATGTCTACCTTTGCCCTGTCAAGGCCATAAAGAATCCTGCTTTTGTCATAAAGAGGCGTGTTGGGAGTATTAATATATTTGGCAGTTATTTTTTCATCATCTTTTTCTCCGAAAACCCTTCCCCCAAAGCCCACTATTTGGGAATTCAAATCAAAAACCGGAAAAATAATTCTGCCTCTGAACCTGTCATAAAAACCCTTGCCATCTTCTTTTTTTACTGCCAAGCCCGCCCTGTCTATTTCTAACATATTAAATCCTTTTTCTGTCAAGAAACTCAAAAGCGCCTGCCAGCTATCAGGAGCATAACCAACTCTCCATTTTTTTATTGAATCTTCGCTTAACCCCCGTCCGAGCAGATATTTGCTCGCATCTTGGCCGATTTTGCTTAATTCAATCTGTTTTTCAAAAAATTTTGCCGCCAGCTCGCAAATATCATACAGTCTATTTCTTTCTGTCCGAACGCGCGGATCTTGGCGCTTCAATTCAACTCCCGCTCTTTGAGCAAGCAATCTCAGGGCGTCTCCAAACTCAAGACCCTCTATTTGCATTATAAATTTAAAAATATCGCCCCCGAGTCCGCATCCAAAACAATGCCAGATTTGACGCGCAGGAGATATAAAAAAAGATGGTTTTTTTTCTGAATGAAACGGACAAATTGCTCTATAATTCGCTCCGGTTTTTTCAATTTTAAGATAACCCGAAATCAGCCCCACGATATCTGTTTTTTGTTTTATCTCTTCAATAACCGGATCCATAAAGTTATTTTATCCTAATAATCAAATTTACAATCGCCATCTGAAAAAACATTTCCGCCCGGGATTTTATTCCCAACAAAATTCCGTATTTCTTTTCCTTAATGAGATGTTTAACGTTTTTTAAAACTATGGTTTTTACTTTCAGCTCCTTTTGTTTTGCAAAATAGCTTAAAGCGCTCTCAATATAATATTTTTTCTTATATTCTGGGGGTATTTCGCTCCAAAATTCTTTTTTTAAGGCGCGAGTGCCCGAAAATGGAAGCTTGTTTTTTTTGACAAACCAATCCAGCGTTTTTCCAAGATTTCTTCTGTCTATAGTGCCAATAGTCATCTCTGAATCATTTTTTAAAATCGGCTCAAGCATTAATTTAAGATGCTCGCTTTTGATCCCAATTAAATCTGCATCAATAAAAATTAAAATTGGCGCATCGGTTTCTTTTACGCCAACTTCCATCGCCATACTTTTCCCCCGATTCTCTAAAAGTTTTATTACCTTTACTTTTAATCTTTTTGCAACTTCATAAGTATTATCAGAAGAACCATCATCTATCACAATGACTTCTGATATTAAAGGGGTGGATTTTGCCGCTCTGATTACTGATGCGATGGTTTTTTCTTCGTTAAACGCCGGGATAATAGCGCAAATTTTCATCTTTTTGTAATTGCACGAAAAGCGCTCTGGTGCTATAATTATAATCAAACCGCACTATTAAAGCAAATTTATGTCCCAAGCTTTCAAAAAAGACTTTTCCGGGAAAGAAAAAAGAAAAATTTTGTTTGTTGCCTCTGAGGCGGCGCCTTTTGCAAAAGCGGGAGGATTGGGCGATGTTATTTTTTCCCTGCCGCTGGCTCTTAAGAAATTGGGGCAGGAGGTGAAAATTATGATTCCCCGCTACGCCACCATTAATTCCCAAAAGCTAAAAATGGAAAAGGCGGAGTTAAGAGTGCCCACTGACCAGCCGGGACCAAATCCTTATCTTATCTGCAATGTTAAAAAATCTAACAAGAAGGAATTTGTGCCTGCTTTTTTTCTGGAAAACATGGAATATTATGAAAAAAGAGCGAATGTCTATGGCTATGCTGATGATCATATAAGATGGGCGCTTTTGTGCCGCGGAGTTCTGGAATTCATAAAAAAATCAAAATGGAAGCCCGATATTATCGTGGCTTCCGACTGGCAAACCGGACTTTTGCCAAATTATTTAAAAACCGTTTATAAAAAAGACGCTTTGATCGCAAATATTCCCGTGGTTTATGTGATACATAATCTTTATTATCAGGGAATGTGTGATTTCAGGTTTTCACAGGAAAGCGATCGCGATTCAGGGCAGGAACCAATTCCTGATTTTTTCAACCCGCGCCTTGGAAAATTAAACTGGATGTTGCGCGGAATAATGTATAGCGACGCGATAATCACCGTTTCTCCAAATTACGCCAAAGAAATATTAACGCCCGAATACGGAGAGGGGCTAGATAAGCTTTTGTCGGAAAAAAGAGACCGCCTTTATGGAATTTTAAACGCCATTGATTACGATGTTTACAACCCCCAGAAAACAGCTCATATTCCCTTTAACTACGGCTCCGGCAATTTATCCGCAAAGGAGAAAAACAAAATAGAACTTCAAAAAATTTTTGGTCTGCCCCAAAATCCAAAAATATTGCTTATCGGCATGGTTTCCCGCCTAACAGAACAAAAGGGATTTGACCTTCTTGAAAAGATTCTTAAGCCCATTTTGAAATATTTGCCTATCCAGCTTATATGCGTTGGAGATGGAGAGCCGCGATACAAAGAAATGCTGAAAAACGCAGCCGCAAAATTTCCAGAAAAAATAGGCTGTCGTTTTGAATTTGAGCATTTTCTTCCCCATCTTGTTTTCGCGGGATCAGATATTTTTTTGATGCCTTCTAAATTTGAGCCCTGCGGGCTAACTCAAATGCAGGCAATGAGGTATGGAGCTGTTTCTATAGTCAGAAAAACAGGCGGACTGGTTGATACGGTAATTGATTTTATCCCCGAAGAAAACAAAGGAGATGGATTTTTATTTGAAGATTACGAACCGCTGTCTTTATTTGCCACCATCTGCCGCGCATGCACTTGTTTTTCATTTAAAAAGGGCTGGGAAAAATTAGCAAAAAGGGCGATGATTAAAGACTTCTCTTGGAAGCATTCTGCTCGCGAATATCTTAATGTCTTCAGATCAATTTTGAACAAAAAATAGTTTTATGTACTGGGCGAATTTTTTACACATCTATCAGCCTCCGACTCAAAAGGAGTACTGGATAAACCGCATTACAAACGAATCATATCGTAAAATTTTTAAATTATTGTTAGAAAATCCGGATGCCAAAATCACAATGAATATAAACGGCATTCTGCTGGAACTTTTAGAAAAATGCGGGCATAAGGACGTCATTGAAATGATCAGGGCGCTGACAAAACGACAACAGATGGAGCTGACCGGCTCGGCAAAATATCATCCCCTTCTTCCCTATTTGCCCGAAGGCGAAATAATCAGACAAGTTAAATTAAATGAAGAAACGCTCCGCCATTATCTTGATTCTAATCTCGCGCTAAATGGTTTTTTTCCTCCAGAGATGGGATTTTCCATAGATCTTGCAAAAAAAATCAAAAAATTGGGATACAAATGGATTATTGCCGATGAGCTTTCTTTTCCGAAAGAAAAAATGCCCCAGATGCGCGAACGGATTTATCAGATATCAGGACTGGATGATTTTTATATTTTCTTTCGCGAAAGAAAAATAAGCTGGTATGTTCTTTCCGGCCAGGTTGGCACGGGCAAGCTTTTAGTTCAGGGGCTTGGGGAAAGATTAAAGAAAGATGAATATTTGCTTACCGCCATGGATGGAGAAACGTTTGGCCATCACCGCCCCGGCCTTGAAATGCTTCTGTTTGAAATCTACCAGTCAGACAAGTTAAAAACCGTAAAAATTTCCGACCTGTTTGGCTTGTTTAAAAAACACGAGGAAATTACTCCCCTTCCCTCAACTTGGGCATTAATGGAAAAAGACTTGGAAAAGAAAAAACCGTTTGCGCGATGGTTTGACGATGACAACCCCATTCATCAAGCGCAATGGAGCTTAACAAATCTGGCGATAGAAACAATTAATAACGCTTCCCAGAATGATACATCCTACAAAAAAGCGCGGGAAGCTCTTGATAGAGCGTTGCACTCTGATCAGTACTGGTGGGCGTCGGCAAGGCCCTGGTGGAGCATTGAAATGATTGAGCGGGGGGCAAAAGAGCTTTACGAGGCAGTGCTTTTATCTCCCGGCATTTCGGAGAAAACGAAAGATAAAGCCAGAGAGCTTTATCATCAAATTGTATTTACTGCTTTTGACTGGCAAAGAACGGGGGTTGTGGAACAGCGCTCGCAGGCGGAAGACGAAGACATACGCCAGCGCACTGATACCGGATTGCCCAAACTGCCCAAAAAAGAAATAGAAAAAATGATAAAACAGCTTAAAAAAGAAATGGAGCTGGTCGCCTCCCGGCAAGAATATGAAAGAGCGGCGCAAATAAGAGACAGGATAAAGGAGCTGGAAAGTTATGCTTGGGGAAATGAATTTCAACCCTCCTCTGAAGGAGATCAAGAATTTAATCTCAGCAAATAAAGATGACTGCATTTGGAACAAAAATATTTAAATCATTGGATAAAGAATTCATCCAAAAATTTTTTAGAAGCAGGCAAAAGCTTTTTTTCCCGCTGGAAAAAGGAACTATCACGGAACTTGAAATAAAAAGAACGTCCCCTGTTTGGGCGAAAAGAACTTGTTTGACAAGATATAAGATTTTTTTCTCGGGGGGCGGCTCAAGGATTGTCAGAGGCACAGCAAAGGTTGATGGCTCTAAAAAATGGAGTTATAGAATTATGAAGCATCTTTATGAAAATGGTTTTAACAAAGGCGCTTTTATCGTGCCAAGGCCCCTTTGTTATATAGAAAAAATTGGGCTTTTTATTTATGAAGAAAATCCGGGAGAACCTCTTGCGTCAATAATTGAAAAAAATCGATATACATTAAAATTATCAAATGATCTTGTTGAATTTCTTTTTAAAATACACTCTCTTATGGCGCGCGGATTTAAAAAACCAGCTTTAATTTTTGATACAAGCGATTATTTAAAAAGTTATAAAAAAATAAAAAAAATATTTCCCAAAATTGCCGCCGCATTTCCCCTTAAAAAACTTCACCTGATTAAAACCTCCCAAGACAAATCTTCTTTTGTTCATGGAGATTTTTATAGCGGCAATCTTGTCATTGATGGGAAAAAAATCACTTTAATTGATTTTGATAAAACAGGATTCGGCCCGATTTTATATGATTTGGCCTCTTTCTGTTATTGTTTTGAATTCCCTAAATCTATCTGGCCTCTGGGCCTACCAGAATCAAAAGTAAAAAAATATCAAAATGATTTTTTAGAAAAGTATGCCGAAATGGGGAATTATAATCCTGTGGAGATGAAGGGGGCATTAAATAAATATATGGCAAAGGTTTATTTAAATGGATTAAATTATTATACTGGTTTGGCCTATGAAGGATGGAATTTGCTTACAAAAAAAGAGAAAGAAGCATATCTCACTAAGATAACGGAGCTTTTGGAAGGAGCCAATTTATATTTAAAAAAATATGAAGATTTTATTCGCCGCATCTGAATGCGCGCCGTTCGTAAAAGTTGGCGGATTAGCCGATGTCATCGGATCTTTGCCAAGGGCGCTGAAAGAACTGGGGGCTGATGTTTCTATCGTGCTCCCCTATTATGGCGCCATTAAATTAGATAGAAAACCCAATCTGGTAAAAAAGAATATTGCTCTTCGCTTTGAAGAAAAGGAAGCATGCTTTAATCTCTGGCAAACTGAATTGCCAAAAACCAACGTCTCGGTTTTTTTAATTGAAAACAGCGACTATTTTGAAAAGGGGGGGGTTTATATAGAAAATGACGCGTCTTCCGGGGGCAGCATAATTGAAGCAAGAAGGTTTTTATTTTTTTCTCTGGCAAGCGTAAAAACCGCCAACTTGATAAATGCCAACATTCTCCATTGCCATGACTGGCATACCGGTTTAATTCCGTATTTGGTAAAAAAAGATGATTTTCCCCTCAAAACGATTATCAGCATACACAATATCGGGTATCAGGGGGTTTATCCGTCCCAAACAGCAAATCTCCTTTTGAAAACAAACTTTGGCGGATCGGTAAACTGCCTCAGGGAAGGCATTATAAACGCTGATCTTATAACAACAGTCAGCCAAAATTACGCCCAAGAGATTTTAACCTCTGAATTTGGGTTCGGACTGGAAAATGATTTAAAGAGCCGAAAAAAAGACCTCGTTGGCATCCTAAACGGCCTGGATCCAGATCAATTTAATCCGCAGAAAAATATATACATAAAGAGAGAGTTTTCTTTAAAAAATTTTAAAGGAAAAATTGAAAACAAAATTCATCTTCAAAAAATTTGTTTCCAAAAAACGGATGTTTCTGTTCCCATCGTTGGAATGGTGTCGCGGCTTGCGCAACAAAAGGGTTTTGATTTAATAAAGGAAATATTTCCAAAATTAATGGATGCAAAGATGCAATTAATTATTTTGGGAGAAGGAATTAAAGAATATCAAGATTTTTTACAATCGATGGCGCCAAAATTCTCCGATAAATTTTTTGTGAAAATCGGTTTTGATGAAAAATTCGCCCACCAAATTTACGCGGGATCGGATATTTTTTTGATGCCCTCGCTGTATGAACCATGCGGATTGGGGCAAATGATAGCTATGCGGTATGGGGCGGTGCCAATAGTAAGATCAGTGGGCGGGCTAAAAGACACCGTTAAAAGTGTAAAAATTAAAACGAAAAGCTCAAAACAAGCGATTGAGGGAACGGGATTTTTGTTTAAAGAATATAAAGGACAAAAACTTTTAGCGGCTGTAAAAAAAGCGCTTAAAACCTTTGAAAATAAAAAAATCTGGATTCAGGTCCAAAAAAACGCAATGAAGCAGGATTTTTCCTGGCGCCAATCCGCAAAAAAATATCTTGAGATTTATCAAAGATTGACCAGCTAATCTATTGTATTATTATACTGATTGGGCGGAAGGGATATGTTTTGATTAAAACCCGCCCTGACTTTTAAAAAGCATTCGGATTGTGAATTTTGATTATCGTTTCGCAAAAGACTATTACAAAACAATTTATTTGAAGTATTTGGTAAAGAACCCGATGATCTATTTATTTAATTTATTGCTTCTCTATTTCTTTTTTGATATCGCTGATTTCTTTACCAATTAATTTCTCAGAAATTTTCAGAGCTTTTTTTAACTTATCACATATTTTCTTTTCTCTTTCATTTAAATCGGGCTCTCCGTCTAGTTTTGCTATCTGTTCTTTTGCTTCTTCTCTCAAGACTTTGAAGGCATGATATAAGGCCCTTTCCGCTTCAGTAATTTCTTTTTTTAATCTTTTTTTTCTTTTGATTAGCTTTTGCCAGGTCCAAATTATTCCAAGGGCTATAGCCAAAATTAAAACCAAAAGCGTGATAATAGTGGTAAGATAATCTATTGCCAATTTCCCTATTCTAATAAAAGCTGGATGAGAAACTTGAATAGTAATTTTTTCTGAGGGCTTGCTCCTCGCTCCGGAAGAATCTATGGCTTCAACCCAAACTTTATAAATTCCTTTCTCCAAGGATTCAGTTTCAACATAAGACCATTTTCCCTCTTTATTGCTTTTTGTTTCCTCTGTTTTTGCTTCTTTCTCGTCTTTCTGGATATAAACTTTTACTTGAGCTTCCGGCGGGGCGGTTCCCTTTATTGAAAGAGTAGCATCAGGAAGCATGGTTTGAGGATAATCAGTGATAACCGGCGTCTCAATCGGCAAAATTTCAATTTCAGCCATCGCCAAGGTTTCATTTCCGGCCCTATCTGTTGCTTTAACAATTATTGTATGTTTTCCCAGTTCTTGAGGGGGGATTTTATACTCTGATTTGTCTGTCTTTATTGGGCTTTTATTGTTAATAATTATTTCGTAATAATCTATTCCGGACATTTCGTCGGTTGTCTCAAAAGATAAAGTTGGCTGAGGATTAGTGGTTTCTTTTCCTTCTTTTGTTTCAATCTTGAATGGCTTTGGGGACTGAGCGTCAATTTGGAATTTAAAATAAGCTATGCCTCCCCATCCTTTGGCGTTGCGCAGCTGGACATGAAAATACCAGACACCATCAGCCAAATTTTCCAATTGTTTTTCTGGTATTGGTTCTGGATAAAACGCTGTTGGGACAACAACGGGTTTGCGGCCGAATAACAATTTAACCCCGGTAACGCCTTCGGGAACTTCCCAGGTAAATTTAGGATCGTTGTTGGAATACCATTTTTCAGAATCAGGATGAGTGGGAGAGGAAATCCGAGGAGCTGCCGGAGTTCCGACCGTTTTAGACGGAGTGGTTGTTTCGGGAATTTTTGACTCTGCCTGTCCCAAGCTAAAACTTGCGCTTCCCAAGCTTGTTAAGATATTCGTTCCTTGGCCGTCATTGGCAAGCGCCGAACCAGAAGAAAATGTTATAGAAGCTGACCCAACCGCTTTTATTTTAAAACTGGCGGTAATAATCTTGCCAGCCGAACCCGTAAACCCGGGATTTAAAACAATCCCTTCAAAATTTATGGTGCCCAAAGAATTTGAAAACGATGGCTCCTTAACCCATAAAGTAAAGATTGACCCGCTTTTGGACAAAGAAGTAATTTCCAGTTTATCTTGGGGGAACGAAATGACTCCGGAAGCGGCGTTCATTGCCTGGTCGGCACTGGAAACATACACACTGACAGAAAAAGTTTGGCCAATATTATAAGAGCCGGCAGCTGGAGAAAGATACAAACTGGCCGCCCGCACTTCGCTGAAAATGCAAAATGCAAAAATCAAAATGCAAAATGGCAATCCAAAATGCAAAATTATTCTTTTTGATTTTTTATCTTTCATTTTGATTTTTGATATTTGATTTTTGATATTATTCTTATGACTATGAAAACAACAACAATTCCCAATATAATTATAAACCAGACAAAATAATTCTCATACCACTTTAAAAGATTTTGAGGGGGCAAAGTAGCAATCCTTTCATTGCCAGCTTTATCAATGGCTTTAATATAAATATAACTTTTTAGCTTTTGGTCTTTTAAAAGATAAGGACTTTCTCCTGTTTGCCATTTTCCTTCTCGTATTAATCCCCCAAGAGACCCTTTTTGTCCTTTTTCTAAAAT
>JBBIKX010000012.1:0-15844 GCA_037445205.1 Candidatus Wildermuthbacteria bacterium | reverse complement strand
TGGTGGACCCGAGCGGATTCGAACCGCTGACCTCCTCATTGCAAATGAGGCGTTCTAGCCGACTGAACTACGGGCCCATTTTTCTTGCTCTCCGAGCGAGGAAATCCTAAATTCAAGGTTCCAAATTCCAAATAATTTCAAAATCCTAATGTTCAAATATTCAAAACAGTTTTTATTTTGTTTTAGATTTCGGATTTGGGATTTTCATGCCGAACGTAATAAAACATGGCATTGGGCGTGGAAGGAATTGAACCTTCGGCCTCGTTCTTATCAGGAACGCGCTCTACCACTGAGCCACACGCCCATAAAAATTATTTAATCATATTATCAGCGAATTTCAAAAAATTCAAGCAAAAAGAAAACGCTTGATATCAAGCGTTTTCTTTTTTTGAGATAATCTTTTAAAGTTGTCCCGAGCTTTTTTAATCGATTTTTAAGATGACTCGATCAACATCTTGGAGTTGAAAACGGATATCCCAGTCTTCAATTCCAGTCGACTACTAAAAAAATGAAATAGTCTACGCACAGGTTCCCCTACGCGTGCCTTGTTACGACTTACCCCCTCTCACTGAACCTAGCTTAGCTCCCTGCAAAGCAGGGATCTTCGGCTATTCTCAGCTTGCTTGAGTTGACGGGCGGTGAGTACAAGGGCTAGATACGTATTCATCGCGGCGTGGCTGATCCGCGATTACTAGCGATTCCGGCTTCATGAGGTCGAGTTTCAGACCTCAATCCGAACTGAGGCTGGTTTTGAGGGATTTGCTCCACGTTACCGCTTGGCTTCCCGCTGTACCAGCCATTGTATCACGTGTGCCGCCCAGGACGTAAGAGCCATGCTGATTTGGCGTCATCCTCGCCTTCCTCCACGTTGAACGTGGCAGTCTCCTGTGACAAATTTAACACAGGATAAGGGTTGCGCATGTTGCCCCATTTAAGGGAGCATCTCAAGACACATGCTGACGACAACCATGCAGCACCTGTGCTGGCCTCCTTGCGGAACACCGAGTTTCCTCGGCTTTAACCAGCATTTCAAACCCTGGTAAGGTTCCTCGCTTGTCGTCGAATTAAGCCACGTGATCCACCGCTTGTGTAGCCCCCCGTCTATTCCTTTGAGTTTTAGCCTTGCGGCCGTACTACCCAGGCAGGATACTTAACGCGTTAGCTTCGCCACTGGAAGGGTCGACACTTCCAATGACCAGTATCCATAATTTAGGGTGTGGAGTACTGGGGTATCTAATCCCATTCCATACCCACACTTTCGTTCCTCAGTGTCAGGAACGCCCCAGTCGGCTGCCTTCGCTTTTGGTGTTCCCCTCGATATCAACGGATTTCACCCCTACACCGAGAGTTCCGCCGACCTCTGACGCCCTCAAGTTAAAAAGTATCTATTGCCCTTTCAAGGTTGAGCCCTGAATATTTAACAATAGACTTTCTTAACCACCTACGAACATTTTACGCCCAGTAAATTCGGATAACGCTCGGAACTCACGTCTTACCGCGGCTGCTGGCACGTGATTAGCAGTTCCTTATTCCTGGAGTACCGTCAATCCCGCAAAGCGGGACTTCTTCTTCCAGAAAAGAGGTTTACACCCCTCAGGGCTTCATCCCTCACGCGGCGTCGCTCGTTCAGGCTTTCGCCCATTGACGAAGATTATCGACTGCTGCCTCCCGTAGGAGTAGGGCCCGTGTCTCAGTGCCCTTGTCGGGGATCATGCTCTCACATCCCCTATCCGTCATTGCCTTGGTAGGCCGTTACCCTACCAACTAGCTGATGGACCGCAGGCCATTCATTAAGCGGATTGCTCCTTTACCCCGCCCTCTATGTCTGTCGAATCCGAACTAGAGAAAGAAATAAAATTAAACTTAAATTTCAAACTCTAAAACATTTTCAACAAGCTTAGAGGGCGGGGACTATCAGGCATTAGCTCCGCTTTCGCGGAGTTATTCCTGTCTTAACGGTATGTACCCACGTGTTACTGACCCGTCTGCCGCTATCGCATCTCGCTACCGCTCGATGCTCAAATTCAAAAATTAAATCTCAAAATGCAAAATGACAATCTAAAATGCAAAAAGAATTTAAATAACTTTGAATTTTGATTTTTGCATTTTGAATTTTGAATTCGGAAGCATTGAGCGATAGCGAAAGTGCAACCGCTCGACTTGCATGCCTTATCCACGCCGCCAGCGTTCATCCTGAGCCAGGATCAAACTCTCAAAATAACGCACTCGTTTTACGAGTTGTCGGGCTTTGTCCGACAAAACTCGCCATAGCGAGCGCAGTCGGGACAACTCTAAAAAATTACCTCTATGTGGCTATAAATTTTCAAAGAACCTGTTAAGCACTTATTATTTTATTCGTTGAAACTTTTTTGTCAAGTGGTAAAATGAAATAATTATTCTAATCTAATTTTATGGATAATTTAGCGATAACAATTGATTTGGGCGCCTCGAATTTACGCGCCGCTTTAATATCAGAAACCGGGAAAATATTAAAAAAAATTTCACTAAAAACGCCCGACGGCAAAAAAGCAAATAACGATATTCCGAAAGCGATAATAAAGCTTATTGACAATATTTTAAAACAAACAAACCATTCAAAAGTTTCTGGCATCGGCATAAGCGCCGGCAGTCCCATCAATCAAGAAAATGGAGAAATTATAAACCCTCCCAACATGAATTTTAAAAAACTGCCCATCGTTTCAATCCTGAAAAAAAATTTCAAAATTTCAGTCATGCTTTTAAACGATTGTAGCGCGGCTGTTTTGGGAGAAAAATTTTTCGGGCAAGGGAAGAATTATAAAAATATAGTTTATGTTACGATTTCTTCGGGAATCGGGGGCGGGGTCATTGTAGACGACAGATTGATAAAAGGCAAAAGCGGAAGCGCCGCGGAAATCGGACACTTTATTGTTGACACAAGATATAAGTTTTTATGCGGCTGCAAAAAAGGATTTGGCCATTGGGAAAGTTATTGCTCCGGCAACAATCTGCCTCGCTTTTTCAATTATTGGCTTAAGTTGAATAAATTAAATCATAAGAATCCGGTCAGAAGATCAAAAGATATTTTTGACCGCGCAAGAAATTCGGACAAAGTCGTTTTAAAATTTTTAAAGGAAATCGGGCAAATAAATGGCCGAGGTTTGTCAAACACAATAGTTGCCTATGACCCGGAGCTGATTATTTTAGGCGGAGCGGTTGTTTTAAATAATAAAAAATGGATACTCCCCTATCTTAAAAATAATATTGATGGCTTTTTAACCACTCCCAAAATATCAATTACACAGCTGGGAGACAGTGCTCCATTATACGGAGCAGCCGCAATGGTGTTTAAGATGCTCTATTGAAAAAAACAAGCAAAAAACAGGGCTGGAAAAAAATGCCCCGCAGTTCTTCCTTTCGGTTGAAAGGGGGCATGCGTACAAAGAGCCGCTATCGGCTAACTTGTGAAGGCCCGTTGCGCTTACGTTTCTCCAAGTAACGCCCCACTATCCAAAAGGGCGCACCGATCAGCGCGATAAAGACAACGCAACCAAGCAGAAGGAAAAGAGAAATTAGAGCTTCTCGCCAACCATGCGCCACCCTAGTCCATATGGGTATAGGAACGATCATCCAAACAAGGCCCATTATTTCTGCATTCCTTTCCAAGCGCCTTAGGGCGTTCTCGGAAAGAAGGTGAGCGCGCATTCTAGCCATCAACCAAACCAAACCAATCCCCATGCTCCCAGACACGAGAATCATTCCACCTATCTGAAGAACGGTGATTGCTCCCATTGTCTCAAAAAAAGGTTTAATGGCGATAAAGACGACGATGAGCAGAGCGCCTCCTATCCCCAGAAGAAGAGCGACCAACGCTTGCTGGTTTAGACGCCGCATCGTGCCTCCTTAAGGTACAACTTCCCGCAACATCAGTTGCAAGGATTGTCAGATGAGAAACGATTTCTGACAGTTTTTTCAGTATAATATGTTTATAAATCAAAAGTCAAATCAAAAATTCACCCCCGGTAAAGCGTGAGTTTTGGAAAATTACTTATCCGATCTTGGAGCCGGCAGCAGGATTTGAACCCGCGACCGACGGTTTACAAAACCGTTGCTCTACCACTGAGCTATGCCGGCAAAAATATCTAAAAATTTATTTTTTCTTAAGATTTTCCCAGTAATCGGAATTAAATTTTTTTGATTGCGAAACTTTTTTGAGCCAGCTATCAATTTTATTTTCGCATTTTAAAAAAAATATTTTTGCCTTTAAAAGAGTTTTTTTGATCCAATTTTGGGGCTTTAAAGCCTGAATTGCCGAATTTTCTTTCGTCCATTGTTTAATTTTCGCGGCCAAGATGGTTTTCTTTCTAAAAGACAATGATTTCTTAAGCGAGGCCACTCCCCCGTTCCTTTTTAAAGAAACGCCCATTCCTACAATCCCTACCGCCGCCAGAAAGAAACCAAATAATTGCATCATATTTCAAGCCTGATAAATTTTTTGACGGAAATGTTTTCCCCAAGTTTGGCTATCGTTTCATTTATAACATCTCTCACTTTCCTTTTTTCATCCTTTACAAACGGCTGGCTTAAAAGACAAATGCTCTCTTTAAACTTAGAAATCTTGCCCTCAAGCATTTTTTCCAAGACTTTTGGCGGTTTATTCGTTTTCGCAAATTGCTCTTTATAGATTTCCTTTTCTTTTTCTATAACCGCAGGGTCGATTTCTTCCTCAGAAACATAAAGCGGAGAAAAAGCCGCAATATGCATCGCTATTTCGTGTGCTAATGCCCGAAAAGCATCGTTTCTCGCTACAAAATCCGTTTCACATCTAAGCTCCACCAAAACGCCGATTTTTTTATTTGAGTGCACGTAATCTCCGATAATTCCCGACGATGTCAAGCGCATAGATTTTTTTTGCGCCACATCTTCCCCCCATTTTTTCAAAATTTCTTTTGCTTTTTCCAAATCACCTTTTCCCTCTTCAAGAGCTTTCTTACATTGGCTCAGGGACACACAAGTTTCCTCTCTTAATCTTTTTATTTGTTGGATATCTTGCATAAAAGCATTGTTATGATTGTATTATCGCCTTCTTCACTTTTTCCAGAATATACTTAACCGAGCTTATTGCGTCGTCGTTGGCAGGAATTGGATAATCGGCAAGGGTTGGATCAACGTCTGTGTCTGCCAGGGCCACTATTATAATATTTTTCTTTTTTGCCTCCCTTATGGCTAACGCATCCTGTTTCATGCTCACGGCGAATAATATATCGGGCAGTTTTTCAAGACTTTTTATTCCCCCAAACTTTTTCTGCAAATCAGCAATTTCTTTATCAAACTGGGCTCGTTCTTTTTTGGTATATTTTTCAAGCTCTCCCGCGGATTTCTTTCTCTCAAGCTCTTTAAAATAATCTATTCTTTTTTTAACTACGCCAAAATTGGTGATGGTTCCGCCAATCCATCTTAAATTGACATAAGGATACCCCGCCTCTTTTCCCAGCTCTTCTATTAAAGACCCTATGCCCGGCCCAGTCCCCACAAAAAGAATATTTTTTTTCTCCAGGGCTGATTTTTGAAGAAATTCCAGCGCTTCCTTTAATTTTTGGGCGCTTTTTTCAAGGTCAATTATATGGATATGATCCCCTCCTTTTACTCCCAAGGCGTATTGATGCATTTTAGGATGCGATTTTGAAGCGCGGTGCCCAAAATAAACTCCCGCCTTTTCCATTTCTTTTGTTGATATCTTAAAATCTTTTTCTTTTGCCATTTTTGTGGGTAATTAACTTTTAATCAGATAAATATAATCATAAACTATATTAAATATTCTTGCAAGTCAATCTTTGATCTGTTAATCGGCATTTTGGGCAAAACACTTGACTCCTCTTTCAAAAAAGCGTAGAAAAAAACTACAAAGGAGGTGAGACCGATGAAAACAGAACAGCTCTGGGGATATGAGCCGGTTTCAGTACCGCCTGAACTGCTCATTCGCCTAAATCTTCTCTATCAAGATCTCTCTGGAATGTCGTGCCGGCATCTGGTGAATCTGGCTGAGTCCATTAAGGGATTTGCCGGAGGATTTGTTCCTTGGACTCTGGATGATAGAGGAGAAAGGCGGTCTTGGTCCTTGGCTCTGCGGTTTGTAAGCTATGAGGGCTCATTTGTCGCTGTGCTTTTCCCATGGAAAGACAATCGCAAGCCGCCACAGGGATTTTTCGCCCAAAGAGGATCCATCGAAGTCTATTCTGATGGAACCCTGTCTCCTTGGGAATTGAAAGATCTTCTTGAGGCGGTACGCCGAAAGCTCTTCGCTGCCCTTCAAAGACAGCTAAAGTGACCAAAGCCAAGCTCATCGCAATTCGGCCGGAGAAATCGGGGCGGGGATCCAATCCCTGCCTCTTGTCTTTTTGATTATTGCCTTTTTTTGAGTTTTTTGTTAGATTAATTTTAGATTAATTACCAAAATAATGGCCCAAAAAGACATACACCCAAAATATTTCTCCGACGCGAAAGTTAAATGCAGCTGCGGCAACGAATTTAGCGTCGGCGCCACAAAAGAAATCATTGAAACAGAGGTATGCTCTCAATGTCATCCATTTTTTTGTGGAGGAAATAGAATAGTTGATGCAATGGGGCAGGTTCAGAAATTCAAGAAACGGCTGGAAAAACACAGCGCCATCAGAGCAACCAAGAAAAAGCCGAAGAAAAAATAATTCTTTGTTTTTCTTTGTATGAAACTGCCTTCGGAACTGGAAAAGGAATATAAAATTATTTCAGAAAAGCTCAAAAAGAATGAGCCGGTTTCTGACTGGAAAGAAATGGGAAAATTGCAAAAAAGAAAGGACCATCTTGAGAAAATTTTTGGGGAAATAAAAGAACTTATAAGTATAAAAAATCAAATAAAAGAGGCCGAAGAAATATCAAAACAGGAAAATGATTTTCAACTGCTGACTCTTGCCCAAAAAGAAAAAGAGTCCCTGCTTGAAAAAGAAAAAGCCCTTTTAAACGAGATTAAGTTGAGCATTCAAAAAGAAGGCGGAGAAAATAATTTTGATGCCCTGATTATGGAAATAAGGGCGGGCACCGGAGGAGACGAAGCAGCAATTTTTGCAAACGATCTTTTTAATATGTATGTCCGCTATGCCAAGATCAAAAACTGGAGCGTAAAAATTCTTGAGAGCCACAGAACCGACCTTTATGGATTAAAAGAAATTATTTTTGAGATTTTGGGAGATAATGCTTATTCCCGGTTAAAATATGAAGGAGGAGTGCATCGGGTGCAAAGAATTCCGGAAACCGAAAAATCAGGGAGAGTTCATACATCCACCGCTGCCATAGCCATTCTTCCGAAGCCAAAAAAAGCCCAGATCGCAATCAGGCCACAAGACTTGGAAGTGGACACATATAAGGCCTCTGGTCCGGGCGGACAATATGTAAACAAAAGAGAAAGCGCTGTAAGAATTACCCATAAGCCAACCGGCATTGTGGTTGCCTGCCAAACTCAAAGAACGCAAATAGATAACCGCGAAACAGCCTTATCGATTCTTGAGGCAAAGCTTCTAGAATTGCAGGAAAGATCGCAGGCAAAAAACATTCAGGAAAAAAGAAAAGGACAAATCGGGACTATGGAGCGCGCGGAAAAAATAAGAACTTATAATTTTCCACAAGACAGGATTACCGACCATAGAATTAAAAAAACTTGGCACAATATGCCTGAAATAATGGCCGGGAATCTTGATAAAATTATTGAAGAATTGATATCCGCTGAATCAAAAAATTAAAATAAATTCCCCTGCCTAAAAGGCGGGGGCGAATTATTCTTGAGTTTAGCGGTAGCGCATTATTGTTTATTAAAAACTCCCTGATCAATCCATTGCTGCCATTGGCTTGTCTTCTGCATCACCTGCGTCCGATAACCGACTCCTCCCGATTTTTTGCAGGTATTTGTCATATAGCTTGTTCCGCATAAGTATGCTGTCACAGCGCCAATTTCATTTTCTAATTTTCTTGTTTTTGCGTCCCAATCGGCAAGATAAAGCGCCGCGGCCAAAAAAGCATCTTTAACTCTCCATGGGTTTGCCGGCTTTACCCCTGTAATTTGTTCTACTTTTTCTTTATAACCAAGCTTTAACCAGGTATTGGGCATAAATTGCGCCGGCCCCATAGCCCCTCCCCATTGCACTTTTCCGCCGCCAATTGAGCAGGAAACAGGAGTAGAGTTTATGTCTAATCCGAGCTCGCTTGTGACTTGCGCGAACGCATCCCACTGGCTTTTTGACATTACATCTTTATAGGTAATGCTTGGATGTCGGCAGCTTGTTCTGCCCGCGCAATTGCACTGTCCGACATTCTTGCCGATGGCTGATTCCACCTGTAAAAGACCGAGTATCAGAGCCGGCCTTACGCCAGCGGCATCTCCGGCATATTCTGCCAAAAGATATGCTTCTTCGTAGCTTGGCGCTTCCCCCTCCGAAACCTGCGCCAATTCAAAAATTCTTTTTCTGATTTCCCTTGCCTTCCCTTCGGTTTCCTTTAAATATTGCTGATATTTCTTTTCATCCCCTTTTGTTTTTTTAAGCAAATAATCTTTTTGTTTTTTCGCATCTTCGTTTTCTTTTGCCTTAAGAGAGCTTATTAAAACTGCTTTTTCAATGGTGTCTTTCTCGTCATCAAGTTTAATTTTGTGCCTTTCCAAATTCAATTTCAGCGATAATATTTCTTTTAAAAGCTCCTGATTTTTATACCCGAGCGCCTCAAGCGAAGTAAGGCTGTCAAAAAAATCGGAAAGATTCTCTTCTTCCAGAAGCACCTGCACAATCGATTTTTTGTCATTCTCGCGGATCAGCCTTAAAATTTCTGCAATTTTCTCTTTAAGCGATTCTATTTGGCGGCTTGTGGAATCAATGGATTTTTCCGTGTCTTTTATTTGATAATTAAGGTCTTTGATTACTATTTTGTTATGCGCGATTTCGTTTTTCAGCTTGCTTATTTTGGATTCCAAGCTTGAAATTTCTCCCTGAATAGTCTTTGATTTCGCCTTAGTTGTGCTGATTTCTTTTTCGTAATAATCTTTCTTGCCTTCGTAGAATTTAAGACACTTATCCAGCAAGTCCTGACATTGCTGGGGAGAAAGCACGCGGCATTGAGAATCCACCATATCTAAATCGCAGATTTTTTCTAAATCTTCAGATGCAAAAATGAAAAAAGAGGCAAAAACCCCTCCTATTACAATAAACAAGCCAATTATTTTGATTTTTAAAGAAAGGCTTTTCATTATTGGAATTGGACTGACAAAGATTATTTTTCTTTTTTTGGCGTCCCAGAATCCATCTCTTCCTCTTTTTCCTCCTCTTCTTTTTCTTTCTTTTTTATAAGCTCGGGTTCTTTCATTTCTTCTTCAACGGGCTTGGCCAAATCTTCTTCCACTTTTTGAGGCGGCGAAACGGTAATTAATATCTCTTGTGGATCTTTAAGCACTTCCACCCCTTCTGGAATGATCAAATCCTCCACCCTTATAACATCTTCAAAGGCATTGAGTCCTGCGATATTTATCTTAATGTCTCTTGGCAAATTCAGGGGCAGAGCTCTAACCTCAACCTCGTTTATGTTCTGCACGATTGTCGCTCCAAGATTTTTCACCGCCGGCGACTCGCCTTCAATTATCAAAGGAAGGTGGGCAATAACTTTCTTTTCAAGATCGGGCTGATAAAAGTCAATATGGGTTATCTGATGGCTTAATGCATCGCTTTGAAAATCATGGATTAAAACCAAAAACTTATTTTTCTGACCCTCTACTTCCAGATTGATAAGAGTACTCTCCCCAGCTTGTTTAAATATCTTCATAAATTCTTTATCCAAAACCACCAGGGGCAGGTTTTTTATTTTAGGCCCGTATAAAATCGCGGGAATATAATTTCCCTTTTCTTTTTTTTCCGAGATTTCTCTTGGTTTTGCCTTCAAATACATATCAATCTCTTTATTTTTCATAAATCTTTGGAAACCAAAAATTACTTGGCCATCACCGAGGCCGTATTGATAGCAACAACAAAAAGCGCTACCAAAAAAATAATAATTGTTATCAGGTCAATTAATTTTCTCATAGTAATGGTTATTATAGCAAATAGAAAAAAAATTTCAACCCAGAAACGCAAAGAGCATCATATAGATGCTCTCTGGTTGATTTCAATTAGTTTAAAACTATGCGCTCGGTTTCTTTTTCTTCATAAAAAACCACAATCCGCCGATGATTAAAATCGCAACGATAGCAAGAATTATCCCTGTCATTTTTTTAAAAAAGAATTAATGATTTCGTTTCTGCGACCTTTGCATTATTGAATTATACTTCTTTTGCTAAATGATAGTCAAGAGGTCCCATAAAAAATATTATGCGTCAAAAGATTTTCCAAGAAGATAAATATCACCCGCGCCCATAATAATCAAAATATCCCCCCTGAATTTTTTTTCTAAAAATATTTTGATTTCCTCTGCGCTTTCAAAATGCATCACTTTTTTTCCCGACTGGCTTATTCTTTTTGCCAACATCTTGGAAGAAACCGCCCTTTTTATTTTCTTTTCTTCCCTTCCCGCCACATCATAAATCGGCGCCAAGATAATTCTTTCTATCAAAAGATTTTTCAAAGCCATGACAAAGTCTTTGAATAGGTAGTATGTGCGCTGATGCTGATGGGGCTGAAAAACAAGCCAAATTTTCTTTTTTGGATATTTTTCTATAATAGCGCCGACAGTGGCGGAAATTTCTGTAGGATGATGGCCATAATCCGAAACCAAAATTGTTTCGTGATTGTTGATTTTTATTTTCTTCTCCTCCATTCTGCGCCATGCTCCTTTATATTTGGCAAGCGCTTTAAACGAGATTCTATCGGGAATTTTTATCGCGCGCGAAAGAGTGAGAACCGCCAAAGCATTTAAAATATTATGTTCTCCCGGGATTTTTAAAATTTTTTTGATCTGGCCTGCTTCGGGCTGTTTTAAAGAATATTTGTATGTTTTGTATTTTACATTTTTCTCCTTTTTTGTTGCAATTTTTTCGTTAATGACCAAAACCCCGCTTCTGGAAAGATATGATATGAATTTTCTAAAGGCATTGCGGTAATTTTTAAAATTTTTGTAATAGTCAAGATGATCCGGCTCAAGCGTTGTCAATATTATCGCTTGCGGCCGATAATTCAAAAAAGACGCCATATGCTCATCCGCTTCTATGATTAAAAATTTTGAAGTGCCGCGCCTAAAGTTTGTGTTCCCGAATTCCCTGAGCTTTGTTCCGACAATTACTGTAGGATCAAGCCCTCCTTCTATAAAAACCAAAGAGAGCATTGCGGTAGTGGTGCTTTTTCCATGAGTTCCGCAAACGGCAATTGTAAAATATTTTTTTGTCAATGCCCCAAGCGCTTTCGGGTAGCTCTGGCATTTAATTCTCATCTTTTTTGCCCTCTTTAATTCCGGATTGTCCAGCCCCACGGCAGGGCTATAAATTACCATTTTGGTTTTAAGACAAAGATTCTTTTGGTCGTGAGGACCGATATAAATTTTTATTCCCTCTCTTTCAAGCGCTTGAGTGATTTCAGACGCAACCAAATCCGAGCCGCTAACCCGCCAGCCATCTTGTAGATAATATCGGGCAAGGGCTGATATCCCGATACCGCCAATGCCAATAAAGTGAGCTTTCTTCATAATTTAAAACCCGATTATAATTCCGCTTGCGATATTTTCGGCATGATCAGAAATGCGCTCTAAATTATCAATTATTTCCAGATACAGGGGCCCTGATTCCGGCAGACAAATCCCCTTTTTTAACCTTTCAAAATGGCTATTTCTCAGGGATTCGTCCAACTTATTAACCTCTTTTTCAACTTCAAGGGCGCAACGCGCAATCTCTATATTTTCCTTTTCCAGCGCTTCAATCGCAAGAGAAAACGACTTGATGCTTTTTTTGAACATTTCTTCAAGCTCTTTTTGGGCTTGCAAAGAAAACTCAATCTTATTTTTCATTCTAAACTCCGCAAATTCCACTAAATTATCGGCATGATCGGCAACCCTTTCTATGTCAGCAACGCTATGGATAAGAAGGGTTAATTTCTCCGATTCTTCTTTGGCCAAATCAAACTCCGAAATTTTGGTCAAATATCCGTCAATTATGTGATGAAGCTGGTCTGTTGAATTTTCTTTTTCTTTTACTTCATCAATCAAATCAGGGCGGTTTTTCAGCAATACTTCTTTTGATTTCTCAAGCATATCTTTTGCGATATAAGACATCCTGATTATTTCTTTATGCGACTGCAAGATGGCGATGCCGGGCGTGGATAAAATATTATCATTCAAAAATTTGGCGCCTTTTTCTTCTTCAATTATTTTCCCGCGAATGAGCTGTTGCGTCAATCTCACCAAAAAACCCACAAAAGGAATGGCTACCAAAGCGCTGATAACATTAAAAAGCATATGCGCATTGGCGATCTGTCTGGGGATTTCATCGCTTGTAAGAACAACTATCTTTAAAAAAGGTCCCAAAAGCAATCCGAATATTGCGACCCCAAAGATATTAATGATAAGCTGAGCGACTGAAAGCCGCTTGGAAGATATTCCTGATTTGAGAGAAGCAAGTGCGCCGGTTATGCACGTACCGATATTCGCTCCAAAAATAAGCGCCACTGCGGCCGGCAGGGTTAGAAGTCCTTCCATGCTTATGGCAATTACCAGGCTGATGGTGGCCGAGCTTGATTGCATCAGGGCAGTGAATAAAGTGCCGGCCAGAATTCCCAGAAACGGATTTTTTCCAAATTGGATTAGCGCATTTATCAGCGCGGGCATTTCTTTTAGCGGTTTTGCTCCCTGAGTCATCAAATGCATTCCCAAAAAAACAAGGCCGAATCCAAAAATCACCTGTCCGACATATTGGAGTTTTTTGTTTTTTGAAAAGAAAAGCAAAACCAGCCCGAAAAACAGGATTGGCGCATAATAAATTCCTATTTTAAAAGCAACGATCTGCGCGGTAATGGTTGTGCCAATCTCTGCTCCGAGCATTACTCCTATGGCTTGATTTAAGCTCAATAATCCCGCGTTTAAAAGCCCTATAAGGGTTACGATTGTTATGCTTGAGCTTTGGATAATGGAAGTTACAAACGCGCCAATTCCCAATGCCCTGAAAGTGTTTTGGGTGATTTTTTCAAGTACGCTTTTTAATTTTCGGGAGAAAAGTTTTTTAAAACCGTTGCTTAAAATCCAAAGGCCATATAAAAAAACAGCCAATCCTCCCAACATTCCAAAAATAATGGATATAAAAATCATAATTTTTCGTTAGAAAAAGACAGGGTCCTGCCGAAGGCGGGAATCATAATTTCTCGTTATTTTTTAAATCGCTACCCAAAATTATTGATTCTAAAATTTCATATTCAGCGCCGCTTTTTTTAAGATAGCTTTCCATAATATCAAATGAATTTACCTCAAAAGACAAGTCCATATTTTCATCAATTTCAGGGATCTCTTCAAGGCGCCTGAATTCCCATTGCTTCACCCTTGCCAAAGTAATATGAGGCCGGAATGATTGTGTCTTTTTTGTTTTATATTGATAAGACGGGCGCTTGTATATTGAATCTTCCAAATCTGTCTGGAGTTCTGAAAGTTTTGGGGATTTTTCTCCTTCAAGCCAGATTAGGCGCGGCGGGAATTTTTTGTCCGGCCCGAAGGCTATCTTTTCAAATCTAATCAAGAACGGCTGGTGATTTTTCCCAACTTCTTTTGAAATGCAAATTGCTTCTCTTAGCTGGTTATCGTTAAGTCCTCCCAAAAAAACCAATGTAAGATGCAATTTTTTTTCGTTTACAAACCGGCAAGGCAGGTGAGACCATTTATTTTGAAACTCAATAAGGCATTTTTTAAAATTGGGTGGAAGATTTATGGCTAAAAATATACGATGAAGCATTTTTTTAATTTACCACAGTTCTTTTTCTAAAAAAAGAGAGGGCTCCCGAAGGAGTCCTCAACAACAATACTGCGCGTCGCTACAGAGTTATGATTTTTGAAAGAGCAAAGACTCTGCTCTGAGAGGAGAAACATAGTGTTCGCGACAGCGCGGCTCATAGCTTTCCAGACCGCCGATCAAGACTTCCGGGCCTCCGATAACCGGCTTGCCGTCCACCAGCCGTTGGGATCGGGTAGCCGGCTCTCCGCATACCGTACAGACAGCAGAAAGCTTGAGAATTTCGTCGGCAAGCGCCAGCAGCGCAGGCATTGGCCCGAACGGCTCTCCGCGGAAGTTGAGATCAAGACCGGCTACAATCACCCACTTTCCAAGATATACCAGCCCTTCGCAGATCTCCGGAAATGACGGACTGAAGAAGTGCGCCTCGTCGAACGCGAACACATCAATAGCCCGATCCGGGATTTTTCCGACAAAGTCGGCCCAAATAATATCCGCGGCTAGACGATTGCAAGACAGCGATCGTCCGTAGTGAGTAACCACTTTCTCTGTTGCGTAACGGGTATCAGTCTCCGGCTTGAATAGGAGAACTTCTTTTTTCGCGATGCGCGCTCTTTCCACGCGGCGAAGAAGCTCCTCGGTCTTGCCGGAGAACATACATCCGGTGATCCCCTCTAATCGTCCAGCCATAGCTTCTCCCTCCTTAAACAGAATGTGCGAAGCTTCAATAAAAGCTTAATCAAAAAAATTTTTAAAGTCAAACATCCGGTCCAAACAAAAAGCGCCTTCTGCTAATCTTGCTGAGTTTCAACAAGACCAACAAAAGACGCAACTTCTCACCTCCGTCCCGCCTTGGCGGAACTACCTCCCTGTGGCAATATGCCACTTATGACCAAACACCATCTCCAGCTCCTTCGGGCACGGTCCCGGGCACGGTCCGATGTATTCCAGAAAACGCTTGATATCAGCAAAGGGTAGTATGATTTTGCATCCTGACCGACCCAAGCTCGGATGACATCCGATCCTCTGAAACTCTCGGAACAGGCATTGGATGCCTGCGTGAGAGTATCGGGCGACGGAGAAATAGATCCTGGGATGTTTTTTCCACACATCCAGAGAACCAAAAGAGAAATAGCCGCTCCGGAGATACCACAGTAAAGCCGCTTTGGGCGTAAGTTCGAAGTCCTTCGGGATGTCTTTCGCCCCTTTTCCATACCAGCGATCCAAAATCGCGCGCAGTTCGTAGTATGAACGGCTTGAATATCGCCAGCACTCGTGCTCTTTCCTTCTCTGCCTCTTTGTCACCATGGGAACGATTTCTCCCTCCGGCTCGACACCAAGCCCTCTAAGCTGTTCTCTTATCCATTCAAGATAAGCGCGCTTAGTTGATGCTTGAGTGTAAAAAGCCGTTTTCCTTTCAGGATGGTGACTGAGAAGCGATCCGCCGCCCACAAGTGAGCCGTCGAGGAATTCTCGGAGCTCAGGAAAAAGAACACAATGCCGAGCTCTGCGAAGATCTAATGCAGGAATACCGTATCTCTTTGCTCGCTGGGAAACAGTACTGTGGGTCACTCCGTCACGCTCAGCTATCGCCCTCATCGAGATTCCCGCTTCAATTGCGGCCCGAAGCCTCACAGGATCCTTTGAGATCTGGACTTTTCTTTTCATCACGCCTCCTTTTTTCTATAGGCACAGCAGCTTCTCTGAAAGAATATCATAAAAACAGTCTTTCGTCAATTTCCAAAATTCCCGGCAACAGAGTATAATAAACATAATGAAAGAAGCGCATCTTTGGAAAAAACTGACCCGCGGAAACGTTCAATGCAAAAATTGCGCGCATTATTGCGTTATCTTGCCCCAAGAAAAAGGGATTTGCGGCGTCAGAAAAAATATCGACGGTTCTCTTTTTTCTTTGAATTACGGAAAAATTTGCGCCATTGA
>JBBIKX010000011.1:14288-16941 GCA_037445205.1 Candidatus Wildermuthbacteria bacterium | reverse complement strand
ATCTGGGTTGTCAGCTCGCTCAAGCACTTCCCTCCGCTCATATCGGTGCACACATCTCCGGTTGCCTGAATTTTTCCTTTCACGTGAAGAGCATGCTTTGGATCTTCCATCCCGATTCCAACATTGCCGCCGGGTTGCCCGCTAACAAAAAGGTTAGGAGTGGAAAAATCTCCGAGCACTTTTATTTTTCCGGAGGAATCAATGCTTAGCGCGACTCCGCCCAAATATAAATCCTCAATCGAGGCGTTTCCGATTCTGTTTTGAGAAATAAATTTAGCAAGGCGGTTCAATGTTCCGCCCGGCGTGATCACTTCGCCCGCCGCGCCAATGCAATTTCCGGTGCTAAGACAAATTGTGCCGGATTGGTTTGGAAAGGTATAAGTCCTGTCTGCGTTAAGATCGGAGGCAATCAATGCTCCCGAGAAATCCGGGCCCGATAATAAAAGCGATGGCGCTTTCAAAGAACCCCTAATCTCTGTTTGGGCATTAATGGTAAGATAGCCTCCTTCCTCAAGATATCTTTCTTCCAAAGAGGGGGGAAGAGATTGATCTTCTTTTTTGATGGGCAAGGGAAAGGGGGTGGGCTGCTGAATAGTGCGCAAATTCCTTTCTGGCATATCAAAAATGATTGATGATATTTTTCCAAGCGATAATATTTTTCCAAGAGAAGCAGAAAGATAGGAAAAAACTTCGCTATTTATAATTCTTTGTCCTCCAAAAATTATGGCTAAGCCCACTATTGAAAATAAAAAGGCAATTGTAGTAGCGTTAAGAATTTTTGAATAAAATCTTGTAAATTTTCTTGGGCTATAAATAACATCTTTTTGGGTCTCTTCTGCCTTTGAAGTTGGCAAAACCTCTTTTGATAACTTTTCATCAGAAAACGGATATATATTATATATAGAAGGGACATCATAGGAGCGTTCATCTGGCGGAGTTATCTTGATTTCATATTCTCCGTTAATCTTATCTCTCTTTATTTCTTGTATTTTTTTCCCAGCCCTAAGTCGGCGATCAATCTCCAAAAGCAAATCTAGGGCATCTTTTTTATACGCGGCGCCGGGGGCTTCTCCGTTAAAAGATTTTCTTTGCGCGTGGGGGAAAATGCCTATTTTTGTGTAATAGCGCAAGCGATTATAAGGATCTCCATTTCCAAAATCAACACCAAGCTTTTTTGCCCGCTGAATTAATTCTTCCGCGCTTATTAATGCGTCATTTTTTTCTTCGTTTTCCATTGTTTTGACGGGAAAAAATATCAATTTTTCCCGTGACGGGAATATCGGGTATTATAATATAATACCAGCCAACAAAAACCCATGTCAAACAAAAATCTGTGGAAAACAAAAACGTTTAATAAGGCGCAGAAAAATATCAAAAAATTATTGAAATTAAGCATCGTGTAGAAACTAAAAATGAAGTTTTAATATAATCAAGTCTTAATGTAATTAAATTTTAAATATCAGCAAAACAATCAATAACACATAAAGGGTTATCGATTTATCCATCAAAAAAGATCTTAGAATCTTTTATTTGCGGATAGGCCGAATATGATTATAATTTACATTTTCCTGCGGGAAAAATCTTCCCGCCACGGGAAATAAATCACAGGAGCGTATACCAATCTTTTTAGATTATTATATTAAGGAATCTAATTCGCCTAAAATCTATTCAAGCTTATGTTCCCCGAAGTTTTATATCTTAATTAATACAAATATATTTATAAATTTGTTACCCGCATAACAACACAATAGCTTGTATAAAAAAATAAAAGAATTTTACTGTTTCGCAAAAATTAAGATTTTAAATTAAAAATATGACTATTTTTTTTGATGTGATATAATTAATAAAAAACGGTAGATAAAAATTCTGTTATATCAAAATAAAAAGATGGGTAAAAAAATTTTTATTTATTTCACATTAATATTCTTTGTTGCTTGTCGTTTCTGGAGTTTTGCTTGGGCGCAACAATTATCTTCGCTGCAAATTGCGGGATATTTTGAAGTTAAAGATTCGCAGGTTCTTGTTGGTGATATTATTTCCAAAGACGGAGAAAATCTTTGGCGCACAATAGAGCCCTATGATTCAAAAATTTTTGGAGTAATAGGAGAGTCTCCGATTATTATAATCAATAAACCATCTCCATCGTCGTTTCCTGTAATATATTCCGGAGAAACTCTTGTAAAAATAAGCAACAAAAACGGCATTATTAAAAAGGGTGATTTTATCACTTCAAGCGATACGCCCGGATTGGGACAAAAAGCCACCGGGCCGGGATTCGTTTTGGGAAAAGCCCTTGAAGACTTTGAAAAAGAAGAGGGAATGATAAGGGTGAGCATTAACGTGCAATATATCAACCCCGCGCCCACAAGATCGCTTATAAACGAGGCTATAAATACAGTATTGCTGGGATTAAAAAATCCCACCAATCTTCCGGATGTATTGCGTTATTTTTTTGCCCTATTTGTGGGAGGAGGGAGTTTTGTTATGGGGTTCCTGTCGTTTGTAAAATCACTCAGAAAAGGAGTGGAGGGTATAAGCAGAAATCCACTTGCAAAAAAGAGCATTATGAGCGCAATGTTTATAAACCTGATGGGAATTTCTATCTTAACCATTGCTGGACTCGTTTTGGCGGTCTTTGTTATAATGTATTAAT
>JBBIKX010000011.1:0-14188 GCA_037445205.1 Candidatus Wildermuthbacteria bacterium | reverse complement strand
CATTAAATTCCCCTGCTTTGGTTCTTTTTCTAATTCTTTTCACAGGCGCAATTATCGCGTTGGTTTTTATTATCCTGCGCAATAAAAAAGCTGGCGAAAACAAAGACGCATTTTTAAAAAACAGCTTAATTTTAAAAACATCTGAAATTTTCCAAAAGGAATTAGAGGGACTGGTAAAAAAAGAAATGGAAAGAAATGTGGCGGAAATCAGGGAAAAAAACATAAAAGCGCTGGAGGCAATGATTAATGATTATAAGGCCAAATTTGAGAATTCAGGCAGGGAAATTGAATCGGGCGTTGTAGCCGCCTACAAGGGGCTGGCCAACGAATCAGAAAAAATAAAAAACCATATTAGCCTGTTCCTTGAACAAACCCAAAAGGAAATGACCCAGATCTATAAAACGGGGCTGGAAGCCAGAAACCAGCTATCTAAAGAGGCGGAAAGAAATATTTCAACAATGGTTGAAGAAATTAAAAAAACAATTGAAGCCGTTTCTAAATCAGGCGAAGACACGCGAAATCTGTTGATAGATCAGGCAAAAAAGAGCGCCAGCGAGATGGGACAGAATGTTTCCAAAGAAATTTCATCAATTTATCGCTCCGCAGAGGAAATGCTAAAAAGCAGGATAATTGAATCGGAAAAACAAATAGAAGATTACAAAAATGAAAAATTGCGGGAACTGGACAATAACATATATAAAATCATAAACGAGGTCGCAAAAAGCACCATTGGGAAGACAATTGACCTTTCCACCCACGAAGAATTGGTAACCAAGTCCCTCCAGCAGGCAAAAAGAGATGGATTATTCAGCGTTTAAAAACGAGGGAAAAATTATGAGAGAATGCGTGGAAAAAATCTTCACAAAAGATGATCTTTTAAATTTTGTAGAGGAAATTAACCAAAGGCAACAATTAGTTTTCAAAAACAAAAACGGGCGCCTTTCTAACGCCAAATTTCCGGAAAATGGATTTTTAAATGACTATCTTGGGACTTTGGGGGAAAAGGCAGGGGTTTTTCTAGAGACACCCCAAAAAGAATCTATGTTTTTGGAAGAATTAAAAAAATATCTGCTGGGAATGTCTTTTCTTAAATTACAAATAGCTTTTGAACCCAGCGGGAAATTTTTGGAAAAAATTTCCCGCTGGCTGGAAAAGGAATTGGGACAAAAAATAATTCTTGATATAAGCGTAAATCCAAAAATAACCGCAGGAGCAATTATAGAATATCAGGGGAAATATCTCAATCTTTCTTTGGGGAAAGAAATAGATGAATTAACCCTGCCCCGCATTTAAATTTAGCTTGTTTTCTAAACATGAAAGATTTTAAAACTTGTTTGGAGGAAACCGGCGAAGTGGGACGGATCATCTCAATCTCTCATTCAGTAGTTTATGCCTCCGGACTTCCCTCTTTAAAGCTGGGCGAGGCAGTAATCAGCGAAAGCCAAAAAGGCGGGATTGTTTATGGATTAGACAAAAACGGCGCTGAAATTTTAATGTTTGACGTTGAAAATTTAAAGACAGATGAAGCAATAGCCAAAACAGGAGATTATTTTAAATTCCCGGTTAATCAAAACGTTTTGGGGAGAGTAATAAATCCGCTGGGAAAACCCATAGATGGCTTCGGACCGGTCATCGGCGAAAAAGATTTTATAAGCATTCAAAACGAAGCTCCGAATATCACCAAAAGGGCGAGGATTAATAAAGCAATGGAGACGGGGGTGGTGATTGTTGATCTTTTAATACCTATCGGCTACGGGCAAAGAGAGCTTGTTATCGGAGATGAAAAAACAGGGAAATCAACTTTCCTTTTACAAACAATCGTAAGCCAGGCAAAAAAAGGAGCGGTGTGCGTATATGTTCTGATAGGGAAAAGAACGCTTGACGCAAAAAACATTGAAGAATATCTAAAAGAGAAGGGCGTTTTTGATAATGTAGCAATGGTTTCTGCCACTCCCGACAATCCCACGAGCGTTCTTTATCTGGCGCCTTATACGGGGATGGCTATCGCTGAATATTTCCGCGATTTGGGAAAAAATGTAATCATCATATTTGACGATTTAAGCGTTCATGCCAAGGCCTATCGTGAAATATCTCTTCTTTTAAAAAGAATACCGGGCCGGGGATCCTATCCGGGAGATATTTTTCATCTCCACGCTGCGCTGCTTGAAAGGGCGGGAAATATCAAGCATGGAAAAAATGAAGAAGTAAGCATTACTGCTTTTCCGGTGGCAGAAACGCTGGAAAATGACATTGCCGGATATATTCAAACCAACTTAATGGCTATGACAGACGGCCACATCTTCTTTGATATCAACGAACACAGAAGAGGCCATAGGCCGGCGATAAACGCTTTTCTTTCCGTATCAAGGGTGGGCAATCAAACAAAAATTCCGATAGAGCGCGCCTTGGCGAACTGGATTAGAAAAAAATTGGCGGAATATCAAAGAGCTTCGGAAATTGCGCAATTTGGAATAGATCTGCCCGAACATACCAGAGAAGCCATTGATACGGGGGAAAAAATAAAATCAATATTCACCCAAAGCCCCCATACAATTATTGCAAGAGAATTCCAATTGATTTTATTCGGACTCCTGCTGGCTGATTTTTGGAAAAACAAAAATCACGAAATAATGCAAAAAGAGATTGAGGATTTAACCAAGGATTATGAGAGGGGGAATTTTGGCGATTTAACCCAAAAAATAAAAGAATTAAAAACAACAGACGAGTTAATCGCATTCGTTGACAATAATCTGTCCAATAAAATACATGCATCAATTGACAGAAACTAAAGAAGGGCTGGAAACGATTTCCATTGTAAGCACCATCACCACTATTTATCAGGAAATCGCCCATATGCGAATGAATCAGATACGAAGGAATGTTTTTAAAACAAGGGAGTTTTTGGACGGTCTGGCTTTTGTTTACAGAAGCGCAAAAAAATCATACCTTTTAAGAATAGGAGGATTTAACAGAAAACTGATGGCTAAAGAAAATATTTCTTTTATAAAGCGCAACAAGAAAACAACGGTTGTTTTTATTTCTGCAAATGAGCATTTTTACGGCGGATTAATCCTTGATGTGTGGAAAAATGTTTTAAAATATATAATGAAAAATAAGGCGGATCTTTTGATTTTGGGGAAAATAGGAAAGCAATTGGCGGAAAACACAAAACCCCAAATTCCATTTAAATATCTCAGCCTTGATGATGACAGAAATGTAGCAAGTGAAATTAAAAATATTATTGAAAATATCAAGCATTACGAAAGAATAATAGTCTTTCACGGAAAATTTATTACTTCATTGATGCAAAAACCGGTCGGCAACGATATTTCCGGCGGAATATTTGAGGGAAGGGGCGACGAAGCAGCGAAAGATTACTTATTCGAACCCTCGCCCAAGGCAGTTCTTGAATTTTTTGAAACAGAAATTATTGCCGCTCTTTTTAATCAGGCCGTGCTTGAACATCGCCTTGCAAAATATGCGTCAAGAATGATCGCCATGTATAAAGCCAACGAAAACATCAAATCCGAAAGAAAAAAATTGGAAGCAAAGCAAAAAAAACTAATACACGGAGTAATAAACCGAAAACAGCTGGAAACATTCAGCGGTTTTAAATTATGGACGCAAAAGGCAAAAAAAATATAAAAGATTTCGGAAGAATCTTATCGGTGCGAGACGACATTTTGGAGATTGAATTTCCATCTGAACATCTTTTCCCCCATGAGCTTTTGGTTTTAGAGGAAAATCCAAAAACTATTTTTGAAGTTCATAATGCGCTAAGGGAAAACATTTTCTCATGCATTGCCCTGACCGGAACAGAAAATATCTCAAGGGGGGCGATCGTAAAAAGAACTAAAAAAACGCTGGAAGTGCCAGCGGGTGAAGCGCTTTTGGGGAGAGTGATTGATGTGTTCGGGAATCCCATTGACGAAATGGGGCCTATCCAAGCAACCGAAACGCTTTCAATTTATAAATCCCCTCCCCCCTATCAAGATATTATTCTTGGGAAAGAATTATTTGAAACGGGCATAAAAGTAATTGATTTTTTCGTTCCCTTAAGGAAGGGGGGCAAATTGGGAATTTTCGGAGGAGCGGGGCTTGGAAAAACCATTCTTCTTTCGGAATTAATGCATAATATCGCGTTTTATCATAAGGGAATCTCAATTTTTGCGGGAATCGGAGAGCGCATCAGGGAAGGACACGAGCTTTATGAAATATTGAAAGAAAACAAGGTTTTGCCGTCAGTAGCATTAATATACGGCCACATGAATGAGAGGGCAGCCATAAGATTTAAGGCGGGATTTAGCGCCGTAACTGTCGCCGAATATTTCCGCGATTTTTATAATCAGGATACTCTTTTCTTTGTAGACAATATTTACAGATTTTTACAGGCAGGCAATGAACTTTCCACTCTTTTATCGGTAATCCCCTCCGAAGATGGCTATCAACCAACTCTCGATAGCGAAATCGGAGCCCTGCAGGAAAGAATCGCCTCTACGAAAAGTGCCGCTATCACGAGCATTCAGGCGGTTTATGTTCCGGCAGACGATATAAGCGACGCGGGAGTGCAGGCGATTATTTCATATTTTGACTCGGCTCTTGTGTTGTCGCGCGACGTTTATCAGGAGGGAAGATATCCGGCAGTAGATATTCTGTCTTCTTCGTCCTCTTTGATTGACCCCTCTGTTTTGGGACTGGTCCACTACGAAGCGTTCATAGAGGCAAAAAAAATCCTTGAGAGGTATAAATACTTGCAAAGGATAGTTTCTATAATCGGGGAGGCGGAGCTTTCGGTGCGCGATAAAACCATTTATCGCCGCGCAAAAAAACTCCTTAATTTTATGTCGCAAAGCTTATTCACCGTAAGCGACCAAACCGGAGTATCTGGAAAATACGTGGCCAGAGAGAAAACAATTGAAGGAGTAATGACTATTTTGAAAGGAAAACTGGACCATTTGCCCGAGGAAACATTTTTAAACATAGGCGGGCTGGAAGATTTAAAAAAATAATCTACTATGAAGAATAACCAAAGGACTCTTGATTTAAAAATCTTTTGGTCTCCGGCAATGGATAAAGAGCCCCTGAAAGAAAAGGTAATTTCTGTTTCTTCAAAAAACAAAATGGGTCAATTTGACATTCTTTTTGACCATATAAATTTTATTACCTTAATCTTTGATAATATTTCAATTCACACCTTTAAGGGAGAAAAAATAACCTACGATTTCAAGCGAGGGGTGCTTGAAACAAGTGAAAACAAGATAAACGTTTTTCTTGGATTATAGTGTATTTTTTTGGAACTCTAAAGGAACCTCTTCTATTGGCGGCTGAGTAACGACAACTCCGTGCAGGGCGGGCAGCCCGCCATATAAATTCTCTAAAATTTTTATAATTTGCTCATTTTCGGGATTCAACTGGGCTATTTTTTCAAATTGCTTTATGGCTTCTTGAGCCTGTCCCGTTGAATCGTAAGATAATCCCAGCATATAGAGAGCATTGGAAAACGAAGGATTTAGTTCTGTTGCTCTTTTGAATTCTTCGTGGGCTTTTTTGACCTCATTTTTCCGCCAGTAAAGCAGACCCAGCTGGAAGGCAACTCCCGAATCATTTTGGGCGTTAATTTTAGTTGTTTCCAGTTGCTTAATCGCCCCGTCTATATTTTTTTGCTGATCGTAAACAACCGCTAAAAGATAATGAGCGGGGGCATAATCTGTTTTTAATTCAATTGCGCGGTTTAGGGCGCTGACTGCAAAAGACAAAGATTCGTCCTGCTCTTTTGGCATTTGTTTTTTGGAAAAATCCTGAGCGATCAAGATATATACTCTGCCCATCTCTCCATAGGCGAAAGGCGATGCGGGTTCCAGCGATATCGCCCTGCGATACGATGCCAAAGCCAATTCCCCCGCTTTTTCAATCCCGATTAAATTGCGGAAAAAGAATCCCTGTATATTCCAGTTAGCCACATTTGCCGGGGCGATATTCACAGCTTTGTTCACCGCTTCCATCCCATTTTTGATAGCCGATTGCGCCAAGTCAGCCCTTTCCTGAGGCGATAAATTTTTATCTCTGGAAATATAGTCGGCTTTTGCCAAATACATTTGGCCCAAATCGCGCCAATAGACGTCAATGTCCGGAGCCAATCCAATTGCTTTTTTTTCTATCTTGGAAATAGCCCGGTCTAAATCGTTTATGTGGGAAAATCTAATGCCTTCAAGATAATTTACATCTGCGATGTATCTTTTGCCCTGAAAAAAGAAAAGGGAAATGCCTGAAAAAAATATGACTAAAAAGACAAGGGTTATGCCTGTCGTTTTTGCGCTGAATTGCTCCAGCCTGATTTCTGTGTTTTTCTTAATTTCTTCGCAGGCAAGAAAAATGCCAAGAAACACCCAAAAAACAAACCACAAAACGAAATTGAAGGCATAAAAAGGTCCCAATAATATCATTCCGATCATTGAGGCAAAAAGGGCGTTTTTGACAAAAAAATTATTTTTTTGCTGGCCGTTTTTTAAAAACGATTTAATAAGGGTATATAGTATGCCCGCCATCAGAAAAATTATCGCCATTCCGCCCAATATTCCCTTTGTTATTATCCAGTCAAACAACACTGAATCTCCCCTGTAGAATCTGTTCCCCCAAAAGATGCTCTGATTTAAGAGGGGGGAGCGGAATTTTGAATAATCAAAAATAAATGTTGAAGGGCCGGTTCCCAAAAATATGTTTTTTACCCCGTCAGAAAAAACTCCTTTTAAAATATCAACTCCGGAGCTAAAGCTTGGCGAAACTTCTGTGGGGATGATCGGAAAGATGGGAAAGCGCAATGGGAAAAATAAGAAAAAGAGGGAAATTGTCAAAAGGCCCATTGTAACGACCGTCCAGCCGACGCCCGCCTTCCCCTTAACGTCTCTTGCGCCAAAAACGGACAATATTAAAACAATAAGGATTAAAATGTTCCAAGCGGTTTTAAAATTCACTACAATAATTGACAATAAAAGGATTAAGGCGCTAACTCCAATGATTGTTTTTCTGGGCCCGCTTGTCTTGAAAAAGTAGAATAAAGAAATCGGCAAAAGCAGGGCAGACAAAACAGCAATGCTGCCGAATGCTCCAATCGTATTAAATGATATGTTTTGAAGGTTTCTGGCCGGAAAAAGAAAAATCCTGTATAACTGAAAAATGCCGAAAGCGCTCGCAAGGGCTCCCGAACCGATTAAAAGCATTATCAAAAAGGAAAGATCTTTTTCTTCCTGAAAAGAATTAGCGATTAAAAGCGCCAAAAACGCAAAAACCACAAAAGAAATAAAGCTATCTGTTATATCAAGCGGGAAACCAAAAAACGATGCTTTGCGCCAAAGAGAAAAGATAGCGGAAAGCAAAAAAGATGCCAAAAGCGCAAGCGTTGCGTAGTGAATCAGCCCGATTTTTCTGATTATTATTTTTTTCTGCAATATTTGTTTTGAAAACCACGCGCCCAAACTCACCGTCACTAAAACCAAAAGGAGGATTTGCTTTGGATATTCCAAGTAATCCTGCGCAAACGGCAGGAAAAATATCGGGATTAAAAAAACAGCCAAATAAAGAAATGTTTTGTTTATTTTCTCAGCAAAAGCGATAGTTTTCATATTCTTTATACAATTATTACAATATTATGCCCCAAAATGGCGATTATATCAAACGCGCTCAAAAAACTACAATCTTTTTGTATGAATCCTGATGCTCTGCAAAATGCCCACGCTCAAGTAAAAAGCAATCAAAGAAGACCCTCCATAGCTTACAAAAGGCAAGGGAAGGCCAATAACAGGCACTATTGAAACGTTGCTGCCAATATTTACAAAAAGATGCGCCGCCATCCATAGCGCGATTCCCAAAGAAAAAAGTCGGGCAAAGTTGTTTTCAGACATTAGGGCGATTTTTATCATCCGAAAAAACACCGCCATAAACAAAAAAAGGATAATAATTATGCTTCCGAAGCCAAATTCTTCGCCAATGGCAGAAAAAATAAAATCGGTTTTGGGCTCGGGCAAAAACCCATATTGCGCCTGAGATCCCCTGCCAAAGCCCTTGCCAAGCCAGCCTCCGCTTCCAAGGGCTATTTTCGCCTGATTTTGGTTCCATCCTATCGCAAAGGGCTTATAATCGGGGAATAAAAAACTGACAATTCTTTCCCTTTGATAATCTTTCAAAAAAAATGACCACCCAAACGCTCCCAATATGGCTGCAAGCAAAATCAACAATAAAAAATGCTTCAATTTAATTCCCGAAACCAAAAGGGTTCCAAGCCACACGAAAGCAAAAATTATGGCGGAGCCAAGGTTTGGCTGCAAATAAACAAGAAATGCGGGAATAATCATATAAAAACCGGACAAAAAAATGTGCCTCAGCTTATAAAGCTCGACATGGCGGTAAGAAAAGTATTTCGCCAAAAGAATTATCAAAACGAGCTTTGAAAATTCGGCCGGATCAAAAGAAACATTTCCCACCCTATACCAGCTCCTCACTCCCCTGATCGGGGAAGCAAATAAAAACAAGCCCAAAAGAAGAGCCAGACAAATAACATATAAAAAAAGTATCAGATAAGAATTATCTTTTAAAACGCGGTAATCAAAAAAGGCCGTCAAGAACATCAAAAAAATACCTATAGCCAAGAAAATGAGCTGTTTTTTAAAATAAAGCAAGTTTTGCGAAACGCTTCCAAGGCTATATAAAGACAAAAGCCCTACAATACTCAATAAAACAGCAGAGATCGCCAAAAACCAATCTATTTTTTTTAAGCCCGAAAGCGAAATAATCATTTTTCTTTGAAGTGAATAATGGAAAGAAACTCTTTTTCAGAGATAATCTTAACGCCAAGAATTTTTGCCTTGTCCAGCTTGCTCCCCGGATTTTGGCCAACAACCAAAAAATCAACCCCTTTATTTATCTCGTGTGAAATTTCTCCTCCCAAAAAGCGAACTCTTTGATGCGCCTCTTGGCGAGTCATAGTCTCAAGAGTCCCTGTTACAACAAATCTTTTTTTGGAAAGTATGTTTTTCGGTTTGGGGATGTTGAAAATTTCTATTTTATTTTTCAATAATTTTTCAAGAAGATTAAGATTTTCCTGATTGCGAAACCAATCGTACACGCTTTTTGCCATTGCCTGGCCGACATCATGAATACGGCTCAATTCTTCTATACCGGCTTTTTTTAAATTTTCTAAATTGCCAAAAAAATTCGCCAAATCAACAGCCGTTTCCTCTCCGATATGACGTATGCCAAGTGCGTATATAAAGCGCGCAAATGATATTTTTTTGGTTTTTTGGATGGATTCAATAAGATTTTTGGCGGATTTTTGAGCAAAACCATCAAGAGACAAAAGATCGTCTTCTTTTAGATTGAAAATATCGGCGCTGTCTTGTATAAGATTTCCTTCAATTAACCTATCAATGATTTTTTCGCCCAACCCATTAATATTAAAGGCCTTTTTTGAAGCAAAATGAGATAAAAGCTTTCCTAATTTTTGAGAACATCTTTGGTTAGGACACCTTAAAACCACCTCGTTTTTTGGCCTCAAAAGCTCTGACTTGCAGGCCGGGCATAATTTTGGCATTATGAATTTTTTTTCATTTCCTTGTCGCAATTCCTTTAAAATCCCGCTTACAGCGGGAATAACATCGCCCGCCCTCTCAATTATCGCCGTATCGCCTATCCTTGCATCAAGCCGCTCAATTTCGTCCTGGTTGTGCAAGGTGGCTTTTGTGACCATAGCGCCTCCTATTCTTATCGGCTCCAAAACGGCAACCGGCGTTATTGCTCCGGTTCTGCCCACCTGAACCTTGATATCTTTAATCTTGGTAGTTGTTTTTTGGGAAGGGAATTTAAGAGCTCTCGCCCCCCTTGGGCTTTTGCCCGCCACTCCTAATTTATCAAACAGATTATTATCGTTTATAACCACTACTACTCCATCTATCTGAAAAGGGAGTTTCGGCCTTTTTTGGAAAGCTTTGTCCCAAAAACGAATCACCTCGTCTAAATTTCTGCATATTGTTCCTTTATCAGTTCTAAAGCCAAGGCAAGATAAAATTTGATGTTCCTCTGAGTGCTTTTTTTGGCCGTGTTCTGTCGCAATGCCATAAGCCAAAAATTTTAATCTTCTTTTTGCGGCGAATTGGGGATCAAGCTGGCGAATCGATCCCGCTGCAAGGTTTCTTGGATTGGCATATGCGGGCTCATTGTTTTTTCTTCTTTCCCTGTTTACTTTTTCAAAGATTGAATTGTCCATATATACCTCTCCCCGAATTTCAATTCTTGAATCCTTAATCAAATCTTCAACTTGATTTTTTAACGCTTGGCTGATTTCTCCCCCAAAAGGAAACAGTTTCAGCGGGATGCTCTCAATTGTTTTTAAATTCTGAGTTACATCTTCCCCTGTTTTCCCATCGCCTCTTGTTGCTCCGCAAACGAAATTTCCTTTTTCGTACACAAGGGCCACCGCAAAACCATCTATTTTTAATTCGCAAAAATATTCAAAGGTTTTTTGAGGTTCAAGCCGCGCCAAATATTTTTCCCAGTTATATAATTCTTCCTTGTCAAAAACATCTTCCAGCGACAGCATGGGCGTTTTATGAAAAATTTTTTTGAACTTTTCAAGGGACAAACCAGCGATTCTTTGAGTGGGAGAATCGGGAGTTATTAAATCGGGAAATTGCTGCTCCAATTTATAAAGTTCGTGCTTGAGCGAATCCAAAATCTCCGGCGAAATTTCTTGTCGGTCTAAAACATGATAAAGATGGCGATGATAATCAATAGTTTTGCGAAGTTTTGCAATCCGCAATTTTACCTCTTTCTTGTCCATAAAATTACTGTCCCTTTACCTCTATCCCCCTTTTTGCCTCCCTGAAAGATCCTATTGATTTAATGCAATAATAATCGCTTGAACAGCTTGGATCAGATGCTCTGTTTGTTATTGAAAATTCAAAAGAAGCGCCGTTATCAAGAACTCCTGCGATGGGTCCGGTTGGAGGATTATAAGTTCCAAAAAAAAGTCCATATAAGGCCATTTCTACTCCCGTATCAGCCCCACAAAGCGCTGCCACAGAATCTCCCGATCGCTTAATGTTTTGAATCTGTATCGTCATTACCGTCCCCAACCCAAAAGCCATTATTAGCAAAAGGGAAAGAATTACCAAAGAAAAATATAGAGCTGATCCTTTTTCTGAATTCATATCAAATGCTTACATATTTAAATTTCGCTGGGAAATGCTGGTTTGGAGCTTAATAGGGGGTACATTCCCTATCCTTGCTTCAAGATAAATCGTCACTATGGGCTGAGAACTTGAAGGCGCATAACTGAATTTCAGGGCGCTAATGGAGAGGTTGGGAGAAGTAAGATCTTCTTGAATGCCGCCCACAGAAGATTTAATCCTCTGGCTTGGCAAATCCAGATAAAACTCTTGGCACCGATCTCCCTCAAGAGCATTTATGAATCTTATCTTCCTCTCCGCCTCTAAAACCTGATAAGACGTCCCGGCAGGTATGCAGGCGCTGTCTTTGGCTTTGACTGCCATTCTTAAGGCCCGGCTCATAAAATCTGTCGCATATTCTGTTTCACTAAGAATTATTTTGGTAGAAATAACATATTTATGCGCATTAATCGCTCCGATAAATATTCCTGTAATCGCTATGATAATAATAGAGAAAATGCCTGCCGCCACCAAAAGCTCAACTAAGGTAAATCCGTCAGAATTTATCTTAAAGATATTTTTGCGGCTGAATTGTTTTCTCTTGAAAAAATTCATATTTAAAACCAATCATATAAGTTCTCCTGAGCGCTGAAATTCTTTGTGCCTGTTTTGTCCTTCCAATAGACGGTAACGGTAATTTTTAAAATCTCCTGGCTCGCGCCTGATTTTTGAAGTGAAATTTTCCGCTTAAAAAGCGTGTCGCTTCCCAAGATGTAATTATAAAGATCAAGATTGTTTTTCTTTAAAAACCTCAGATTGACAGATGAATAATCGCAGGGATTATTGCATGCCAAAAGGATCGGATCATTTATTCTTGGCGTTGTGTAATCCGCCTGATAATTTCCATCAATATCCAGCCCTTCGTTCCAAGCGTCTCCTTCAAGAAAATTCGTATCCCTGATGTTTCTTATGATCTCTATTCCCTCTTGCGCCAAATAAGCGGCGGTTGAGCGCAAAGAGGAATTTGAGGCGATATTGACTGATTGCTGAACTGCCAAATATGCCCCGATTACGCCCGTCGTTAAAACAAAAACGGCAATTAAAAGTTCTGCGAGAGTAAATCCTTTTTGTTTTTTAATTTTATCGGGCATAAATTAATCCTGCTGAATTAAAATAAATTGTTTTGAATTTGGCGGTGTCGCTAATTTCAATCCTTGTAGACGAGGCGCCAATAATTCTTACCGTTGAAACAATGGGGCTGGGCGGATTAAAAGTAATATGCGTATTGGCCGACGCTACAAGCGAAATCCCGCTCTCTAATCTTACTATTTCTATGGTTTCCGGACAGGTGTTATCGCAGGGAAGCCCAGAGGAATCATATGCTCCGTTATTATTGCAGTCGGCAAAAACAATGTAGCGGGTCCTCTGGGAAGGATCAAAATGAATGCCATACCCTCCTGCAGGGAATATTCCCCCTCTGGGACCATTGGGACAAAAATATTTTCCAGACAGCGCTTTTTCCCTTATTTCCTCTGATTTGGAAACAAGAATATTGGTTTCCTTTTGGAGCTTAAGCTCTCTTTGCCTCTCCCCATATCCCCAAAACGAAGCGGTGGTCAAAATTCCGATAATGGTTATCGCAACCAGAAGCTCCACAAGAGTAAATCCTTTTTGTTTCTTTTGAAAAATTTTATAGGCGCTGTTTTTTCTCATATAATAAGATTCCAATACCAGTTAAAAAGAATATCGCCCCAGAATAGCGCAAAAAATGTGCCGGCGATCAAGAATGGGGCAAATGGAACCTCGCTTTTTAGGCCCATTTTCTTAAAGACAATCAGTCCTGTGCTTATTATACCACCGATCAAATAGGCGATAAACATTGCCGTTAAGATTTTGGGCCATCCAAGGAGCAATCCTAAAAGAATTCCCAGCTTTACATCGCCAAAGCCAATCCATCGGCCTTTTGAGAGCAGAAAAATTATAAGGAAAAAGGCAGCCGCGCCCAAACCAGAAAAAAGATAGTTTGTTATCAGATGAAGGGCTTTTAATCCCAAATCTGAAAAATTCCAGTTGGCTCTTTGGAAAACTTCAAGCAGACGATATAGGACGGTTATAAATATGGCAGGGAAAAGCACTTTGTCGGGAATAATGTAATGCTTAAAATCATAAACGAAAATTATTAACAAAGAACTGACAACAAACAACCAATAACTAACAGCAAATATCTCCTTGAAATTGTAGGTTGTAAATTGTAGGCTGTGGATTGTTAAGACAAATAAAATCCCGGCGGCTAATTCTACCAATGGATATTGCCAAGATATTTTTTCTTTGCAATACCGGCATTTTCCCTTGAGGATTATGAAGCTTAAAATCGGAATCAAATCCCCGAAGGAAAGTTTGTGCTTGCATTTCGTGCAAGCCGATCTTCCCGATAAAAATGTTTTTTTTGAATCCAGCCGCCAAATCACACAGTTTAAAAAGGATCCGACAATCAAGCCGAAAATGAAGAAAAAAAGATATATAAGCAAGTTGATATTTTGCATTGTTTTATTGTAAAGAATAAAACAGCCCTCCGCAATTTTTGCGGAGGGCTGTAATTTTTCCTTTCTATTTATTTAGGGGCACTGACTCGTAGCGCTTGCACAAAGCTGCAAGCTTCCGCTGGGGGTAAAAGGAGGGCTAAAGCGACCTGTGCTATCTACGCAAAGATACTGCCCTCCCCCAGCTAATCCTATATTTAAACAATAGCTGTTTTGGTTGGAGTAACAATATGTCCTACCTCCCGAGCCCTGCAATGTTTGTATGTCTCTTTGTAAAATATCCAATTCATCATTAGCGCTATTCAGGTTTCCACCATTGGGGATGGCGCATAGGTCGATATAGCCATTTCTTTCATAGGTAAATATCTTTTCAGCAATTTTTCTTATTTGTGCTAAATTAGCAGCAATGCGGGTATTCTTAGACCTTAAAACCGCCCCCCTAAAAGAAACTATGCTAAGAGAAATAAGAATAGCAATAATTGTAATAACAAT
>JBBIKX010000010.1:11607-20108 GCA_037445205.1 Candidatus Wildermuthbacteria bacterium | reverse complement strand
GTACCCCGCCAAAACCGGGGTTGTGGGTTCGATTCCCACCTCCTCCGCCAGTTGGAATTTTTCAAGTTTTGAGAAGGAGCCTCGCGGCGGCTTTGCCGCGAAAATTCCAAACTGCCAAAGAACCTGAAAACAAATCGGCTCGAACCATATTTTGTAAAGGCAAAAGGAATTTTTTAATAAAATGACGAATACAAATTTTTCTAATGTTAAGGCGATAGTTTTTGATTTGGGCGGAGTGCTTTTTAGAGAAGGAAAATCTGTTGCCATTGAAAAATTGTTCAAGGAAAAAGATTACGATAAAGATGTAGTTCGTAATGCTCTTACATCCCCCAAAAGCCATGATTTGAGAGCGGGTCTTATTGCTGATGAAGATTTTTGGGGATTTGTACAACAACAACTTCCGGAGGGATACGATGCCCAAACGATTAAGGATTATTGGTATGATGGTTATATCCTTGACGAAGATATTTTTAATTTGGTAAAAAAACTTCATGGGAAATATAAACTTATTATTTTCTCTGGGAATATAAAAAGTAGAGTTGAATATCTTGAAAATAAATATGGTTTCAGAAAATATTTTGACCTTGAGATTTATTCTTACGATTATCATTTCAATAAACCACAAAAAGAATTTGTTGATGTTCTGGTAGAAAAATCTGAACTTAATCCAGGAGAAATGGTTTATGTAGATGACAGCGAAGAAGCTTTGAAACCCGCTAAAGATTTGGGAATAAAAACTGCTATTTACGAAACCGGCGATATACATAATTTAGAAAATAAGTTAAAAATTTTCGGTATAAGCATTTAAATTTTTAAGAATTTGCCGCCAAAGGAAAACTTGAAATCGTCCTTTTCGCTTCCGCTTCAAGGCGAGGCGGGCGGAAGGGGGGTTTGGGAAGAATTTCGCCCGCCGAGCCAATTGCGCGCAAAATCAGTTCGGATTTTTTCAAATACACGACGCAGCGTGATAAATTTATCTGAAGATTTGTTGCTCTTGGCTTGCCTGCCAAATCTTTGTCTATTCGCGCATTTATCCTTAAAACACGGCGCATTCGTCTAGCGGTTAGGACATGGCCCTTTCAAGGCCAAAATACGGGTTCGATTCCCGTATGCGCCAATGCTTTCTTCACCAAGGGAGGGATTCACTAGAAAATAAATGGATGAGAAATATTATTTGCAGATCTCTTACGCCAAAAACCTTTCCAACAGGAAAGAAAGGTTTTTCTATCGCGCACTTGAGATGCTGCCGGGAATTTTAAGCTGGAGCACAATCATTGCGGTGATTGCCCTGTCTTATTTAAAACCATTTTGGGTGGCTGTTTTCATTATTTTTTTTGTTTTTTATTGGCTGGCAAAAGCAATCTATTTTTCTTTTCATTTAAGGGCGGGCTACAGAATGATGAAAAAAAACCAAAAAATCAACTGGCAGGAGCAGCTTGAAAAATTATCTTACAAAAATTACTCGCTCCCCCTAAAAGACTGGAAGGAAATATATCATCTTGTGGTTCTTCCCATGCACAAAGAACCAATTGAAATTGTACAAGAATCTCTAAATGCCCTGTTAAAATCAAAATATCCCAAGGAAAAACTTATAGTTGTTTTGGCGCTGGAAGAAAGGGCGGGTGATCATTCTTTGAACATAGCTCGCTTGATCAAAAATGAATTCCAAAACAATTTTTTTGAATTTTTAATCACAATACATCCCCAAAATATCGCCCAAGAAATTCCTGCCAAGTCCGCCAATGAAACCTGGGCGGCAAGAAAAGCAAAAGAAATTATAGACCAGCGAAAAATTCCCTATCAGAACATAATTTTTTCTTCTTTTGACATAGACACAATGATTTATCCCCAATATTTTGGTTGCCTGACCTATCGCTATCTTACAACAGAAAATCCTGTTAGAAAAAGCTTTCAGCCCATCCCCTTGTTTCTGAACAACATCTGGCAGGCGCCGGCAATTTCAAGGGTTTTTTCTTTTTCAACCTCTTTTTGGCATGTCACAAATCAGGAAAGAGAAGAAAAGCTTATCACTTTCTCGTCTCATTCTATGTCTTTTCAGGCTCTTTTAGATGTGGGGTTTAAAAAAACAGATGTCGTATCAGACGATTCAAGAATTTTTTGGCAATGCTTCTTAAAATACGATGGCGACTACAAAGTTGTCCCCCTTTATTATCCTCTTTCAATGGACGCAAATGTCGGGAGCAACATTCTTAAAACAGCCGTTAGCATATATAAACAGCAGAAAAGATGGGCTTATGGCGCCGGAGATATCGCTTATTTTCTTTTTGGCTTTACAAAGAATAAAAAAATCGCCCTAAGAAAAAAAATCAGCCTTTCTTGGGAGCTGATTGAGGGACATTGGAGCTGGGCCTGTTCTTCAATTCTCCTTTTTTTGCTTGGATGGCTGCCGACTACCCTTGGAGGCCATAGATTTTCTCAAACGCTAATCGGATATAATCTCCCAAGAATAATCAGTAAAGTTTTAACCATAGCAATGATAGGAATTATCACTTCGGCCTATTATGCCTTTTACATTCTTCCCCCAAAGCCAAAAAAAAGAAGATTTAACGCGTTATTGATTTTCCTTGAATGGATTTTTCTTCCCCTTACCATGTTCTTTTTTACCTCCCTTCCTGCGCTTGACGCCCAAACTCGCTGGCTTTTGGGAAAATATATGCCCTTTTGGGTTACGCCGAAATCCAGAAAAATATCAAAAATCGCTACTCAAGATGGGCAATCTCCTTAAAGCGGGCTAACTCCTTTTTTAATAAGGGATAATTGGTCAAATTATACCCCTTTTCCAAAATTTCTTTGGCTGCCTCGCGCGTTTTCTCAATAAGGGCGATATCCAATAAAGAACTCATCAAAAGATTTGGAATGCCCCATTGTCTTTTGCCCACAAAATCTCCCGGGCCTCTTATTTTTAAGTCCTCCTCGGCAAGCTTTAATCCATCATTTGTCTTGGCTATGGCGGTTAATCTTCTATAAGCGCTTTTTGATCTTGTTTGGGGGAGCAAAAGAAAATAAGACTCATCGCCCGCCCTGCCTATTCTTCCCCTGAATTGATGCAACTGCGCCAAACCAAATCTTTCTGCGCCTTCAACGAGCATCACCGTGGCGTTGGGCATATCAATGCCAACCTCAACCACCGAAGTAGAGACCAAAATGTCTATTTTTTTTTGCCCGAAATCTTTCATTGTTCTTTCTTTTTCCTTTGAGCCCATTTTTCCGTGCAACATTCCGATATTGAATTCCTTAAAAATCTTTTTGGACAGCTTGAGGTGTTCTTCTTTGACGGCCTTAAAGTCATTTACTTCCTGCCCGAAGTCATCTTCTTTTTTCTCTATGCGCGGGCAAATTATAAATGCCTGCCTCCCTTTTTTTATCTCATCCCTGACAATTTCGTAGGCGTCGTTTCTTTTGTTCGCCGAAACCACAATTGTGTTAACCATTCTTTGGCCCTTTGGCATTTCGTCTAAAATAGAGATGTCTAAATCGCCATAAACCGTAAGCGCCAATGTGCGGGGAATGGGCGTGGCTGTCATAGATAAAAAATGGGGCAGGGGGTTTTTATCTGCGCGATTGCGCTTATAAAGCGAGGCTCTTTGCTCCACGCCGAAGCGATGTTGTTCGTCCACCACTATCAAAAGAAGATTTTTAAACTTTACTTTTTCCTGAATCAAGCTGTGCGTCCCTATCAAAATATCAATTTTTCCATCTTTTGTTTTTTCTACAATCTTTCTTTTGGAGATTTCAACAACCTGATTTTTGAGTTTTTTTGAAAAGAATTTGTCGTTTTTGGAGGTTATAAGTCCGATATCAAGATCAGAATTTTTAAGGAAATTATGCACCGTTTCAAAATGCTGCTTCGCCAGAATTTCTGTGGGCGCCATAAAAGCCACCTGCCCTCCGGACTTAACCACATTTAAAGAAGCTATTGCCCCAACAATCGTTTTCCCCGAACCAACATCTCCCTGAAGAAGCCGGAACATAGGCCTTGGCTTTTCCATATCTTTTAAAATCTGCCAAAGTGATTTTTTCTGCGCATTGGTAAGCTTGAAAGGCAGCGATTTTATAAGCCCCTGAATGGTTTTTAGTTTTATCTCCAGGGGATAAGATTTCGCCCTGATCCTTTTTATCCTTTGGCTTAAAACAAAAAGTCCAAGCAAGAAAAGTTCTTGGAAAGAAAATCTTTCTTTGGCTTTTTTTTGATTGCCAAAAGACAGGGGAAAATGAACCTCCCAAAGAGATTTTTCCAGCGACAAGAGCTTGTATTTTTTTAAAACCTCCTGGGGAATTGGATCGTCAATTCTTTCAAGGCGCTCAAGAATAATTTTTATTACGAAGCGAAGCCATCTTGAAGATATGCCCCTTGTTTCTGGATAAATAGGGACAATTCTTCCTGTGTGCATCAGTTTTTTGTCAAACGACTTGATCTCCATTCCCCTGATTTTTTCGTATGCAGGGTTAACCAAATAAGAACCCCTGTCGGTTAAAATAAACCTTCCCGCGAAACAGAAATATTCGCCCTCTTTGATTATCGTTTTAAGATATGACTGATTATACCAAAGCAGGGCGATTGTGCCTGTTTGATCGCTAACAACCGCCTCTGTCAGAGAAAATCTTTTTTTGCGGGTGTAAATGTTTTCTATTTTTATAATCCTTCCTTTGATACAGCAAACTTCGTTTAATTTGAGATCCCTGATAAAGGAAATTTTTGAAAAATCTTCATAGCGGCTGGGCAGATGAAACAAAAGATCGCCTATCGTTTTAATGCCCAACTTGTTTAATTTCTTTTGGTATTGAGGCCCGATGTATGGCGCCTCTTGGACGTTTGAATGAAAATTCATAAAACAAACTGTGCCCCCGCGAGGAGTTGAACCCCGATCTTAGCCTCCGCAGGGCTATGCTCTGTCCATTGAGCTACAGGGGCATTTATTGGTTCTAAAATTATATTATTTGGCGCTCAAATTGGCAACCTTAAATTGAAAGAGTGAATTAAATGGATTAAGATGAAAAATATGAAAATTCTTGCCATTGAAACATCTTGCGACGAAACAGCCCTGGCTCTTGGAGAAAAAAGAGGCGAAAAAAAAGCAAATAATTTCTTTTTTGATTTTAAAATTATATCGCAGGTTCTTTTTTCACAAATTGAAATTCATAAAAAATGGGGAGGAGTTTACCCAAGCTTGGCAAAAAGAGAGCACCAAAAAAACCTCTTGCCTCTGCTGTCAAAACTCCTTGGAAGGGCGGGATTGCTAAAAGTTAGGAGCAAAAAAACGAGATCAAAAAGCGATGGCTTTAAAATTAAGGCCATAGAAAAAGTTTTGGAAAGAGAGGGGAAGCTAAAAGAGAAAATGATTCCTTTTCTTGAAAAACATTATAAGCCCGAAATTGATTTGATTGCTATCACGCATGGTCCCGGGCTTGAGCCCTGCCTTTGGGCGGGAGTAAATTTTACAAAAGCGCTTGGGATTTATTGGGACTTAAAAATAATGCCGATAAATCATATTGAAGCGCATATTTTCGCTAATTGGCTTAAGCCAATTAGCTCAAAATCAAAATTCAAAATTCAAAATTCAAAATCAGAAAATATTCTCCCCGCAGTGTGCTTGGTGGCGTCGGGCGGTCATACCCAGCTCATTTTAATGAAAAATTTTGGCGATTATAAAATCCTTGGAGAAACCCTTGACGACGCCGCGGGAGAGGCGTTTGACAAAATCGCCAAAATTCTTGGGCTTTCTTATCCGGGAGGGCCAAGCATCGCCAAAATAGCGGCTAAATTCAAAATTCAAAATTCAAAATTCAAAATTAAACTCCCCCGCCCAATGCTTTACAGCAAAAATTATGATTTCAGTTTCTCGGGATTAAAAACAGCTGTTTTATACGATTACAAAAAACGTTCCCAAAAGACAAAAAAATCCAAAAATTACATCTCCCAAATGGCATATGAGTCGCAAAAATCAATCGTTGAGGTTTTAACAAAAAAAACGATCAGGGCGGCCAAAGAACTGAACTGCAAATCAATAATTCTTGGAGGCGGGGTGGCGGCAAACGAATGGCTGAAAAAAGAATTTGGGCAAAGAATTTCAGAATCGGGTTGCAAAATCAATTTCTTGGCTCCCAAAAAGGAATTATGCACCGACAATGCTCAAATGATTGCCCTGACTGCCTGTTATTATTATGGAAAAAAATGTAAAATTAAGAATCAAAGCCAAATCAATGCATCGGCCAATCTTTCTATCCCAAAATAATAAGGCAAGCCGCAAAAAACGATTAAAAATAAGCCAACCCGGCATACAATGACTACCCAGATCTCTTATATCATAGCCCTCATATTTTTGGGATTTCTGCCAAGCATTGTCTGGCTTTTGTTTTATTTAAGAAGAGACGTTTATCCCGAACCAAGGGAAATGATAATAAAGGTTTTTTCTCTGGGGATGCTTGTTACTCTGCCCATAGTTTTAATCCAAATAGCCATTTCTAAAGCGCTGGGGGAATTAAGCTTGTCTTTTTTATTCATAATTGCTTTGCAGTTTTTTATTGTCATCGCCCTGACAGAAGAGTGGGGAAAGTATTTTGTCGTGCGCTTTGGCGCTTTAAGGAATATCGCCTTTGACGAACCCATAGACGCAATGATTTATATGATTGTCTCGGGGCTTGGATTTGCGGCGGTGGAGAATATTCTGGTTCTTTTCGCCGTGAAACCGCCCAATTTTTTAAGCTCGGCCCTTTCAATAATTTTTTTAAGATTTGTAAGCGCAACGATTTTGCACGCCCTTGCCTCGGCAAACATCGGATATTTTATGGCGCTTTCCATTTACCATAAAAAATACAGGTTTTTTATAATATCTTTTGGGATTATTTTTTCCTCTTTCTTGCACGGAATTTACAATCTTGGTATAAATATGGAAGGGAATTATAAATTTTTAACGCCCTTTCTGGTTTTATCCCTGTTTTTCATATTAGTGCTGGCGCAATTCCAGAACATAAGGAAATTAAAAAGCGTCTGCAAAATATAGCTTTTTAAGTTTAAGGAAATTAAAAAACTTTTGAAGATATGATTTTTAATTTTTTTTCAAAGAAAAAGAACCAGCCCAAGGAAAAAAAGGATTGGTTTTTGGAAGAAAAGCTCGGCGAACTCACGATTGACGCTTATGAGACAGACAATGAGTTTGTCATTTATTCGGCCGTGGGCGGAATCACGGCAAAAGATTTGGAGTTGTCTCTTGAGGATCATATGCTTGTCATCAAAGGAAAAAGGGAGAGACCAAAAGACGCCAAAGATCAGAAAAAATATTTTTGTCAGGAGTGTTTCTGGGGAGGATTTTTCAAGAAACTGATCGTGCCCCAAGAAATAGACATAACAAAAGCCAAGGCGACCGTAAAAAACGGGATATTTAACCTAAGAATCCCCAAGAAAAAAACCCCAGAAGAGGAAGTAAAAATTGAGATTAATTAACCTTTCCCTGGCAAAAAGATAAGGGGGTCGTTTTGTGCTGGGAGGGAGATTCGAACTCCCACAAGCTATGCTTAATGGCTCCTAAGGCCATTGCGTCTGCCAATTCCGCCATCCCAGCGATTTAAGAAAGCTCATTGCGTTATAAAATAAGGCTTGAATTATTATAATATCAGATCTCAAAAAAACAACCCCGCCGCGGCGGGGTTGTTTTGTATACTATTGCGCAATTCCTGCGATAAAATTAGACCAAAAGCGCTAAGTACCAAAGGGTGATGTTGGAACTGTCGCATCCAGAATTACCGCAACTAAAGCAATAATACCTCTTGCTATCATTCCAACAGCGAACCCAATCATCGCGTATATTAGAACCTGCCTTGCTTTTCCTACCTGATCGGGATTGCCTCCGCCAGTCACAAAAAGGTATCCTGCCACAAGAACCATAATAACAACCACTGCCATCAATATTGTGAATATCCAATTAGTTATTCTGCCAACTAATGCCAGTACTTGGGTGGCGGTGTAATTTGGCAGTGTAGCTGGTTGAGTAGCTTGGGCAAAAAACCCTGCCATGCTTAATCCGAAAACAATAAATAATAGCACCAGACCAATCAGTTTTTTATTCATTTTTTTGTTTTTATTTTTTCAACGATTCAACGACCTTTTGTAAATTAATTTATTTTATCAAGATTGAAAGACAAAAGTCAAGCATCAGGTCAATATTTTATCATCTTACGCCAAAAATAACGTTTATAAGCTCAAAAATTCCTCTTGCCATTGTCATTATAGCAAAAGCGATCAAAGAATAAAAGATGGTGTTTTTCCCCTTTTGAATGGCGCGGGGCTCTCCGGCAGCGGCGATGATGGTAAATCCGCCCAGAAGAATAAATAAAATAACCATTCCGTTCCCGATCCAATAAACAAAACCAGCGATTCTTTCCGCCCACTCAGGCAAAGAAATTGCGCTAATCGGACTAATACTAATGGTAGTCGGTCTTGTCGCCCTTTGGACCGGAGAAACAACCGATATGGGAATGTTCTG
>JBBIKX010000010.1:0-11507 GCA_037445205.1 Candidatus Wildermuthbacteria bacterium | reverse complement strand
CTTCCGGGAGTCAATGTCACAACTATGCGGTAATTATTGGCTTGCGAATATCTATGATGCAGCTGAAATCCGCAGTTAGAAAGCCTGCCCGGCAAACTGGGGGAACAGGTTCCGGTGTAAACAGGGGATCCATCCCCATAATTAATTTCTACTCCGGTTTCAGGATCATCTTCGGCATTGGAGGCCACTACAATAGATATGGCCACGCTTTGGCCAACCAAGACATTTGTCGGCTCAACGGTATATTTGATAACCGACCAAGCAGCCTGAGCCGCCAGAGGAATAAAAAACAAAAAGAAAATAACGATCAGCGATAAAAAATATTTTTTCTCCATTTTAAATTCCCAATATTATCTTTACCAGCTCAATGATTCCTCTTGTAATCATCACCAAACAAAATCCAATAAGCGTGAAAAGAAGAATTTTTTTGCCAAGCGCGATTTTTCGCGGATCTCCTCCTCCGGTTACAAGCATATACGCGCCAACAAGAACCATTATTGGAGTTATGCCTATGGCAAGAGTAAAAACCCAATTCCCTATTCTTATGACCATTTCCTCAAAAGAAGTGGCGGTAATGGGACTTCTAAACCGCACCGTTATCGTTGTCGCCCGGGCAAAAATTACGCCGCCCTGCAAAAAAAGGAATATTAAAAATGAAAGCAGTTTTTTCTTCATAATTTCATTTAAAAGTAATGGTGCTTTTTGTAACGACAATTATCGCTTTTATTATTAGCATTATAATAAAAAATCCGATGGAAAGTAATATAAACGATTTTGCGCGCTCAATGTTCCCGGGCACTGCGCCTGTGTTCATTAAAAACCCGACGATAAGGGAGCTAATCATAAGAATCATTACAGAAACCCAAAACAAAAAATTAGCGATGTGATCAAAAAGCTCTCCGAAAATGGAATAGTCAAGGGGATTTATGGAGGGACGGCTCCACCCTCCTCCTGTGGCGGGACAAGGAAAACATTTTCTTCCTCCGCAATCAACGCCTTCTTCATCAAAATCCTGTATGTGATTCTGGCAATGCGATCTAACCATTATGGAACATTCTGCGAGCACCTGACTAAGGTCAACCCCTATATTCATCAAGATCTTTCCCCTGTAAAGTCCCTCCTGAGCATAGGTATATGAAAAAGCGATTCTTCCGGCATCGCTTGCCAATTGCTGCGTTCTATCAAGCCCGTCATTAAATTCAAAAAAAAATCTAACGCTAAGCGGGCTTCCTCGCGTCCTGACTATGTCTGAGGTGAAGTTTGCAGATCTTCCTTCAAAAACAGGGGTTTCAACTGAAACCGTGCCCTCATAATCAGATCCATGAAAATCCCTTACAGAAAACGAACAATTTTGAGTTCCTCTTCTAATGGTATCAGGGAGCGGCGGGGGCCTGCATTCTCCTGTTGATGGATCACAGCCATGGGGACAATTTGTTTCTGTAAAGCGGGCCGGATCGCAATCACAGCTTTGGGAAAAACCCCACATGCGCTCAACGATAATACAGCAAAAAGAGACGGCTGTATTGTCATCGGCACAAACCTTATAGGGAGCATTGCGATCGCAATTAGCTCCTTTCCAAAAACAAGGTCTATCCAATTTACCACAACCGCTATTTTTCCCTCTATCTCTTGGATTACACAAGCAATAATCATTGGCTCTTTTTCCATTGAACCTATCACTGCAACCGTAAGCTAAAATCTTAGCATCCGATACAAAAAGAAAAGCGGTTGTAAGCAGGAAGATTGCGATTGTTGTTTTTATATTCAAAAAATTCATTTTTAAATTATCTTTCTCCCATAATCAATTTAAAAAGCTGATAAATTCCTTGGGCAAGAACCGCTATGCTAAACCCTATAACCGCCCACATTATTATTTTCTTGCCTTTTTCTTTTTTTATCGGATCAGCCCCTCCGGTGATCAGAAAGAAGGACCCAATAAGAATCATTAAAACTACAATCCCAATTGCGAGCCGGAAAATAAAAATAAGCAGGTATAAAAGAAACTGAACGATATTCTGCCAGAGCAAGGGATTATCATAAAGCCCGGTAGGAGTTGAAGTTGGAGGAAGAGCGCCCATTGTGCATCCGGAAGTGTCAAATTTGCACTTATCCGGACTCGGAGGCGCTATGCAGGACAAAGTTCCGCCGGTAAAATTAGGCGCTGTCGGGTCTGAGGGATCAGAAGAAAAATTAGTGCAATCCCTGTTTTGAAGTTTTGAGTCAGAGCAGTTATGGCGATTAAGCTGTAATCCGCTGACAGGATCAATATATCCTCCGCAATCGCATTCTTCGGAAATTCCTTCTATCTGCGGGGGGGACGAAGATTGAACTATTTCATCGCCGCAGGCGCCGGCTGGAACTATAACATTTGTAGGTCCGGTTACCGTGATTGTTCCTCTAAGAGAGTGCATCACATCACCCGAACCACAGTCTAGCGCCCACCCCAATATTATAGGAATAACCGTATATGTTTGTGCGTTATGATAGGTATGCGCAGTTATTTCATAGGTAAGCCTATACGCGCCGGCAAAACCGCCCCACCCGGGAATCCACTCGTAGTTTGATGGACGAATAGGGCCTCTAATAGAGCCATCTCCCATGCGAAAACAAGCACTCACGATACTCCCCAAACCTTCAGTAATAACAGTAATATTAATTGGCGATCCGACAACGGGATTAGGGGGGTCTGTTATGTATGTAGCAGTCTGAGCGAAAGTACCAAAAGGCAGCGTCAGCCCCCAAAACAGGAAAATAAAAAATAATATTTTTTTCAGGGCTTTTATTTCCATATCTTTTTATCTCTCCAAAATTACTCCCCAGTGATATGTGCCCGCATTGAATTCTTCAACGAATTTTAATTCAAGTTTGCGAGCCATGGTTTTTATATTGTCAATGTTTAGCCTTTTTTGGTCGGGCCCAAAGGGCGAATCCTCCCTCCAATCCACAATGATGATCTTTCCTTTGGGTTTTATTATTCTTTTTGCCTCGCGCATCACAGCGTCTTTGTTTTCCACCTGAAACAATAAATTGATGATAAAAACCAGATCTATTGATTCATTGTGAAGAGTTGAACCTCCGGGATCTTCAAGATTGCACTTTATTGTCTTGATATTGTTTAAACCAAAAAATCTTGCATTGCCCACAAGGGCGGAAAGAGGATCGGCCTGAATATCAAGCGCGTACACAAAGCCGGCTCTTAGTTTGTTTGCCAAAGGAATGGTAAATCCGCCCGAGCCGCATCCAAAATCAGCGGCTGTCAGGTTTTCAGAGAACGAAAACTGTTCAATAATTTTTTCGGGCTCAAAAAAGGAAATCATATGATAATTAATTCAAAATGCAAAGCGCAAAGTGCAAAAAAAGAAATCCAAAATTACAAATCACAGACAATATCAAAAATCAAAAACCAAAATCTAAAATTATTTAAATCCGAAAAAATTCTTTTTGAATGTTGCATTATCATTTTACATTTTGAGATTTGCGCTTCAAATTATCAAAGGTACACCACTGAAGCCACGCTGTCGTTTTTATCAAGCCTCATCAGCCTTACTCCCTGAGTGGTTCTTCCCAGAACGGAAATATTTTTTGCCGGGATTCTTATTACCTGCCCCTTTTTGGAAATTATAATTAAATCCTCCCCTCCGCCCAAAATTTTGGTTTCTACGAGATTTCCCGTTTTTGGGGTGATTTTTGCGGTTTTAAGCCCCGCTCCTCCTCTTTTTTGCAGCCGGTATTGGCTAATTTTTGTCATTTTACCAAAGCCGTTTTCAGAAACTACCAAAATATTTTGACCCTTCGTCCTTTCGTCAACCGCGCTCATCCCAATCACCTCATCTTGGGCCTTCAGTCTAATTCCCTTTATGCCCGAAGCGCTTCTTTCCATCGCTCTTATCTCTTTTTCCGCGAAACGAATGGCAACTCCTTTCTGGGTGATAATGATTATCTGGGAATCGCCAACGGTTTTTTGAACATCGCGCAATAAATCTCCCTTTTTCAAACGAATGGCTATAAGACCGCTGCTTCTTAAATTCTGGAATTTTTCAATGGCTGTTCTTTTAATAATACCATTTTTAGTAATCATTGTAAGGTATTTTACGCCGAGCTCCTTGTCTTTTTTCCCAACGCCAAGAATAGCAAGAATTTTTTCTTCGCCTGAAAGCTCTAAGAAATTAACAAGGCCCCTGCCCTTTGATGTTCTTGTGCCTTTGGGAATTTCATAGGCATTCAGCCCAAAAACCCTTCCGGAGTCCGTAAAAAACAAAAGCTGATCATGGGTGTTTGCCAAAAGAAAATGCTCCACCATATCTTCCTGATCTGTTTCCATGCCTATCACACCCTTGCCTCCCCTTTGCTGTGTTTTGTAAGCGGCCGGCTCAATGCTTTTTATATAGCCCTTTTTGGTCAGAACAATGATCGTTTCTTCTTCGGGAATGATATCTTCCTCTGTAATTTTTTCCGGCTCGCGCACAAATACTTTTGTCCTGCGCTCATCGCCGTATTTCTCTTTTAATTCTTTAATCTCTTTTTTGACAACCTCCTTTATAAGTTTTTCGCTCTTGATAATAGACGTTAATTCTTTAATTTTTGCTTTTATCCTGGAAAGCTCTTCTTCTATTTTCTGCCTTTCAAGTCTTGCCAGCGCTGCAAGTTTTGTTTCAAGAATCGCCTCGGCCTGTATGGCGGTAAGCTTAAACTGGGCCATCAGCCCCTTCTTTGCGTCTTCCCTTGTTTTTGATTTCTTGATGAGAGCGATTACTTTATCAATGTTTGAAAGGCACTTGACCAGCCCTTCCAAAATATGCTCTCTTTCTTTTGCCCGCAAAAGTTCGTATTTGCTTCTTTTTAAAACCACTTCCTTTCTATGCTCCAGATATTTTACTAAAACCTCCGGCAAGGATAATACCTTGGGCTGGATGCCGTCAACAAGCGCTATCATATTAAGATAAAACTTTTTTTGAAGCTCTGTGTGGCGGTATAAAACATTCAGCACTTTTTGGGGAAAAGCGCCTTTTTTTAATTCAATGACTATTCTCAACCCCTCTCTGTCCGATTCGTCTCTTACATCCTTTATCCTGTCCAGTTTTTTATCCTGAACGAGCTTTGCAATTTGAGAAACAAGAAACGATTTTTGGACCTGATAGGGAATCTCTGTAATAATTATCTGCCAATTGCCCTGTTTTTCTATAATTTCTGCCTTGCCCCTTATAAGAATCACGCCCTTGCCCTGCGAATAAGCCGCAATTATTTCTTTCAGATTAAAAATAGCGCCGCCTGTGGGGAAATCGGGGCCTTTAATAAATTGAAAAAGGTCCTCTGTGGCGGCATTTGGATGATCCAAGAGATGAATAGCCGCATCGCAAACTTCAGAGAGATTATGGGGAGGAATATTCGTGGCCATCCCAACGGCGATTCCAAGAGATCCGTTTAAAAGAAGCTGGCAAAAGGGCGAGGGCAAAACCGATGGCTCTTTTCGGCTATTGTCATAGTTGTTTAAAAAATTAACGGTGTCTTTTTCTATATCTTCCAGCATTCCTTCGCCGATTTTTGCAAGACGGCACTCTGTATAGCGCTGTGCCGCAGGGGGATCGTTATCAATGCTTCCAAAATTGCCCTGTCCCTTGATAAGGGGATATCTCATCGAGAAATCCTGCGCCATTCTGACTAAAGCGTCATAAACCGCCATATCGCCATGGGGATGATATCGGCCAAGACAAGCGCCAACCACTGTTGCGGATTTTCTGAATTTTGCCGAGTGAGTAAGCCCGTCTTCGTACATCGCGTAAAGAATTCTTCTATGAACGGGCTTTAAACCATCGCGCACATCGGGCAAGGCGCGGGCAACGATCACAGACATTGCGTAATCAATATAACTTTCCTTCATCTCTTCGGAAATTTCCCGGGGCGAAACTTTTCCGATAGAAAATGTTTTTGGGTCTTCTTTTTCCATAGTTTTAATTAATATCTGTCGGATTTAAGGGATCCTGGGGAATGATTGTGGGCATTGTGAAATCGGGCATTTCTATTTTTGGAATATCAATATTGGGCTTTTTAATCTGCAAAAACGCGTCTGTGTCCATGTTTTCAAATTTCTTCAATGTTATTTTCAGCCATAAAAATAAAAATGCCGCGCCCAAAACAATAACCAGCGTCCAGAAAATTATTAAACGTTTTTTTAGCTCCAGCTGCTGAATTTTCCTCAAGAATTCCATTTTACGATTGTTTCAATAAAAATATGGCGGTTTGAGAGGGCAATTTGTCTTTGCGGATGGAAAACTTGGACTGCGGCTCAATATTCTCCTGACCAAAGATCTTTAAAAAGCTTTGCGCGTCCTCCAGCTTCAACTTTGATCCCGCGGTTTTGTAATACATCGGAATGACAACTCTTGGCTCAATCTGGTTTATTATTTTCTGGGCTTCTCTGGCATCAATCACCTCTTCTCCTCCTATAGGAATAAGCAGAATGTCAACGTTCCCCATTTCATCAATCTGTTCAGCCAAAAGCTCTTTTGCACTTAATTTCCCTAAATGGCAAACCCTTATTCCCTCTGTTTCAAGAGAAGTAATAAAATTCTTTTCTTTTTTCTCTCCGCCATTCTCGCCAGAAATTGTTTGTATAAAAATATCTTTTATATCATACTCCCCGGGAGAATCTATAAGAAAAAAATTCCCCTTTATTCCCTTAAGCTCGGCCTCATGGGAATTATGGCTTAATATCAAAACATTAATTTCCGATTGAGGGGGTTTTATACCGGAATTTTTAGAGGGAGGATCTATTAATATTTTTATGTCCTCTTTTTTTTCGTCCTTGGTTGTAATTAAAAAACAGGCTTGACCAAACCATTTAATCTCCATATATTTTAATTATTGAAAGATGTAATTTTTCATTTTATCAAAACCGATTAAGGTTTTCAAGCGGCCCGATCCCTTGAAAGGGGGTTTTTTTTGTGATAAAAACAAGGATGATTAAAAACATGAAAAAAGAGACGGAAAACAAACCATTAGATGATTTTTTGTTGCCCCCCAAAAAAGGAGAAATTGTTGAGGGCATGATTATAGGAGCCGGGCTTGCAAGCATTTATGTTGATCTTAGCCCTGTGGGAATTGGTGTAATAATGGGAAGGGAATATTATTTGGCAAAAAACGTGCTGGGGAAAAATCTTGTCCCCGGAAAAATGATTTCCGCCAAGGTCGTTGAAATAGACAATGAAGAAAATCTGATTGAGCTTTCTTTGAAGGAGGCGCAAAGGGAAATGGGATGGGAACGCTTGAAAAAAGTTAAAGAGGACTTTGAAACTATTGCCATCAAACCGAGCGGGGCAAACAAGGGAGGCCTTTTGGCTGAATTTTGCCAAGTAAGGGGGTTTTTGCCCCTTTCTCAATTATCGGTTGAAAACTATCCGCGCATTGAAGAGGGAAACACGGCCCAAATCTTAATGCATCTTCAGCAGTTTATCGGAAAAGAAATGCAGGTAAAGATTCTTGACCTTGATCCCCATGAAAACAAATTGATCTTTTCAGAAAAGGCAGTGGAATCAAAAACGATTCAAGAATTGTTAAAAAACTACAAGCCCGGAGATATAATAGAAGGAAAGATCACCGGGGTGGCTGATTTCGGCGCTTTTATAAGGTTCTCGCTTGCCAAATCAGGAAAAGACTCTGCCACTGATATTGAGGGATTAATTCATATTTCAGAGCTTGATTGGCAGCTTATCCACGATCCTTTAGAAATAGTCAAAATTGGAGAAAAAATAAAGGCAAAAATTGTTGATATTTCAAAGGACGGAAGAGTTTCCCTGTCGCTAAAAGCGCTCAAAAAAGATCCCTGGCAAGGCATAGAAAAAAAATTTAAGGCCGGAGAAGTGATTGAGGGAAAAGTAATAAAAATCAATCAATTTGGAGCATTTGTAGAAATCGCTCCCAAAATAAGAGGACTAATTCATGCCTCTGAAATCGGGGGTCCAAAAGAAACCAAGATAAAAGAAAAGGAGGCTTATCGGTTTAAAATTATTCATCTGGATCCAAAAGAACATCGCCTTACTCTTAAATTAGTAAAATAGATATTATGTCTTTTGCATTCAAAAATTTTGTCAAAAATTTATTTTTTATCGTCTTTCTTTTTCTTTTATTAAGCGCTCTTTTTTCCCTTGTATCCCCTCCAAAAAAAGCAATCGAGGAAATCTCTCTAACCCAATTGACAAAGGATATTAATGAAGGCAAGGTAAAAACGCTGGAAATAGCGGATGATGAAATCAGGGCCGAATACGCAGATTCGCAGTTTGCGCAAATAAAAAAGGAGCCGGGGTCTTCGCTTTTTACGACATTGGAAAGCTTAAACATAAACAAGGAAAGTCTAAACAAGGTTGAAATAAGGGTAAAGGGCGGTTCTGGAAATTGGATATTGGCGGGATCAATAATTATTGGATTGTTACCCCTGCTTTTTTTGGGATGGTTTTTTTGGATGATGTTTAAACAGGCAAAGACGGGGGCAATGCAAACTATGGACTTTACCAAAACAAAGGCGCGGCTTTTCGGAGCCGAGGGGCACCCCAAGGAAAAAATCTTATTTAAAGATGTGGCTGGATTAAAAGAAACAAAGGAAGAATTGATTGAGGTGGTTGATTTCCTAAAAAACCCCCAAAAATATCTGAAAATGGGGGCAAAAATTCCAAAAGGAGTATTGTTGGTCGGGCAGGCGGGAGTTGGAAAAACAATGCTTGCAAGAGCGGTGGCGGGAGAAAGCAATGTCCCGTTTTTCAGCATCTCTGGTTCGGAGTTTGTGGAATTATTTGTCGGGGTGGGAGCGGCGCGGGTAAGATCTCTTTTCCAGGAAGCAAAGAAAAAACAACCTTCAATTTTATTCGTTGACGAGCTGGACGCCATAGGAAAAACAAGAGGGCCTGCGATTATCGGCGGACATGAAGAAAGGGAACAAACATTGAACCAATTGTTGGTTGAGATGGACGGATTTGAAGCAGGAGACAAGGTAATCGTTCTTGCCGCCACAAACAGGCCGGATGTTTTGGACACAGCTCTTTTAAGGCCGGGGAGATTTGACCGAAAGATAGTGCTTGATCTTCCCGACATTCAAGAGAGGGAGGAAATATTGAAAATACACTGCCGAAACAAACCCCTTTCCCAAAATGTAACCCTAAGAGAATTGGCGGAGCGCACGCCCGGATTTTCCGGGGCGGACCTGGCAAATCTTGTAAACGAAGCGGCTATTTTTGCGGCAAGGTTCAATCAGACAGAAATAACGCAAAAAGACTTTCTTGATTCTTTTGAAAAGGTGCTCCTTGGCCCGGAAAAGAAAAGCAAGGTACTTTCAGAAAAAGAGAAAAAAATCTGTGCTTATCACGAAGCGGGCCACGCACTGGTCGCAATAAATTTTCCGGACACAGGGCCGGTAAGAAAGGTATCTATTGTGGCGAGAGGATTTGCCGCCGGATATACACTGAAACTTCCCTCCGAGGACAAAAGATTGAAAACTAAAAAAGGATTTCTTGAAGAAATTGCAGTGCTTTTGGGAGGGTATTCTGCGGAAAAATTAATATTCAAAGATTTAACGACAGGTGCTTCCAACGATTTGGAAATAGCCTCGGAAACGGCAAGAAAGCTTGTGAAAGAATACGGAATGTCAGATAAATTCGGGCCGGTGGTTTTTGGCAAAAGGGACGGAACGGCTTTTTTTGGAAAAGATTTTGGCGATGAAAAAAATTATTCCGAGAAAATAGCAGAAGAAATTGACAAAGAAGTTGAAAAAATTATAAGAAATGCCGAGATAAGGGCTTATAAAGTTTTAGGGCAAAACAAAAAAACTCTTGAAAAAATTGCCAAAATTTTGATCAAAAAAGAAACTCTGGAAAAAGAAGAGCTGGAGGAATTAATTAAAAAACCGGGGGCAAAATAAAAAAGAGGGGCACGTAGCTCAAGGGCGGAGCAAGGTCCTTATAAGGCCGAGGTTGTTGGTTCGAATCCAACCGTGCCCATAATTTTTTTGTTATGGGCGTATAGCTCAGCGGCTAGAGCATTCGCCTTACACGCGAAAGGTCCTCCGTTCGAATCGGAGTGCGCCCACAAAAAAATCCTGAAAAAAATAGCGGAGTTTTATTTGCCACACGGGCCAAAAATGAAAATTTTTTGTCTTATTGATAAGTCTTAACGAAAATTTCAAATGGGGGCGGGAAAAATAGAAATAATTTACCAAAACGATGATTTTTTGATAGTGAACAAACCCGCGGGAATGGTGGTCTTTGGCGAAAAAAAAGACGAAAGGACTTTGATGGAATCTCTTGGAAAAGAAATTCCAGAAATCAAAAATGTCGGCATCCCTCCCCGCTATGGGGCAGTTCACAGATTAGACAAAGATACTTCAGGTCTATTAATAATCGCAAAAAACAACGAGACCTTGATTTTTTTTCAGAAAGAGTTTAAAAAAAGAAGTGTTGTCAAAACATATTTAGCGCTGGTATTTGGCGGATTAAAAGAGGATTCGGGGACGATAGAAACCCTAATGGGAAGGGCAAAAAACCGGTTAAAACAGGAGAGCTTCCCCGTCAACAGCCCTTTTCAAAAGAAAATAGGCATGCGAAGAACAGAAACCAAATGGCAGGTTGAAAAAAGGTTCGCGGGATTCTCTTTATTGAGAGTTTTTCCAAAAACCGGAAGAAAACACCAGATTAGAGCACATCTTGCCCATATCAATCACCCTGTTGCGGGCGATAAATTATACTCTTTCAAAAATCAATCTCCGCCCGGAGGGCTTTCAAGACAATTTTTACATAGTTATCAATTAAAAATTTTTACCCGCGATGGGGAAGAAAAAACCTTTAGCGCCCCCATGCCAGAAGATTTAAAAAATACTTTAAAAAATTTAAAAAAATATGAAACCAGCTGATATATTCGTAAAATCAAAAATAAAAGAACAGAAGGAAATTCCCGACATAAAACCCGGAGATATAGTGAAAATCTATGAGACCGTAAGCGAGGAAAAGGGGAAAAAAGCCCAAATCTTTGAGGGGGTCGTTTTGGCCAGAAAGCATAAAAAAGAAGCGGGGGCAACAATTACGGTAAGGAGAATTATAGACAGAATCGGGGTGGAAAAAATATTTCCGATTTTATCTCCCGCAATTCAGAAAATAGAAATTGTAAGAAGGGCCAAGGTAAGGAGAGCCAAACTTTATTATTTAAGAAATCTTTCCAAAAAGAAGGCGCGGTTGAAAAAGAAAGAAGATCCGATCATTTCTGAAATGCATCAGTCGCCCCAAGAACAATCGGGCGAAGAAAAAAAAGCTCCAGAAAATATTAATTGACGTCCGCCGAGGTGGCGGAATTGGCAGACGCACTGTCTTGAGGGGGCAGCGTTCTTTTGAACATGTGGGTTCAAATCCCACCCTCGGCACCAACTCAAAATCCTCCGCATTGGCGGAGGATTTTGATTGTAAAAAAATCTCAAAACTAATTTTAATCTTTTAGTATTTCTATGTAGGCGAGGTGGGCGCCAAAATCAAGCG
>JBBIKX010000009.1:0-24739 GCA_037445205.1 Candidatus Wildermuthbacteria bacterium | reverse complement strand
CCACCCTTCACACAAATGACGCCGCCACAACCCTTCCGCGCCTTTTAGATATGGGCGTGGAGCCTTTTTTGGTCGCCTCAACCGTCAATATAGCCATAGGCCAGCGCTTGGTGAGAAAAATTTGCCCTGAATGCAAAGAAGAGGCAGGAATCGGCAAAAACGAAATAGCAAGTTTGTTGGAAATTTTGCCTTTCAAGATGCAGGAAAATCAAAAATTCTATCGCGGAAAGGGCTGTAAAAATTGTAATTTCAGCGGGTATTGGGGGAGAATGGGAATTCAAGAAGTAATGGTGATTGATAACGGAATCCGCAAAGCGATTTTGAGAAAATCCTCGTCAAGCGAAATTAAAAACGCCGCCGCCAAAAGCGGTATGATTACTATTGCCCAAGATGGGCTTGAAAAAGCCAAAGCAGGATTAACAAGCATCAATGAAATTCTCAGGGTTTTCTAAAAATAAAATTAGAAATAAATTAGTTTTCCGCCTTTCCTTAAAAGAGCAAATTTTTTTGACTCAGCGCTTGTCTTTTTTAATCAGATCAGGCGTGCCAATTCTGGAGGGATTGAAAATGGTAAGAAAATTCCGCTCAAAATCAAAGAGAAAAATTTTTGATGAAATAATCAAAAGAGTTGAAAACGGGCAATCATTGTCCAAAAGTTTTCAGAAATTTAATCATATTTTTGACCCCTTTTTCATTAATGTTATCCGCATTGGGGAGGTGGCCGGAGTTTTGCACGAAAATCTTGGATATCTTTCCCAAGAATTAAAGAAGAAAAGGGATTTGAAAAAGAAAATTGTAAGCTCCCTTATTTATCCCGCGCTTATTATTTTTGCCACATTGGGCATTGTTTTGCTTCTGCTTGTTTTTGTCTTTCCCAAAGTATTGCCAATTTTTAAAAGCTTGAATATGGATCTTCCTCTTGCTACGCGCATTCTCATCAAAACAAGCGATTTTACAAAAGAATACGGGCTTTATGTCGCGCTTTCCGCAATTTTTTTAATTGCCATTGTCTGGTTTCTAATAAAAAAATTTCCGCGGATTAGAATAAAAACCCAGCTTGTTGTTTTATATCTGCCTTTTATCGGGAAAATGATTAAAAATTATCAGCTAACTAATTTCTGTCGGACATTCTCCCTTTTGATTAAAAGCGGAATTCCAATGAACGAAATCACAAAAATAATCAGCGCCTCTACGCCTAATCTGGTTTACAAAAAAGAAATTGAGAAATTGGGCGAGGGCGTTTCAAAGGGAAAAAGCATCTATCTGGAGCTTGAGAAATGTCCCCGCCTTTTCCCCGAAATTACGACACAGATGATTGCCACCGGAGAAAAATCCGGAAGGTTGGGCGATACTTTGTTTTATCTTTCCGAGCTTTATGAAGAAGAACTGGATGATTTAACAAAAAATCTTTCTTCATCTCTGGAGCCGCTTTTGATGATTTTGATGGGGCTTTTGGTTGGTTTTATAGCGGTTTCAATTATTGTGCCAATTTATAATGTTACACAACACCTATCTCCAAGATAAAATCGGTTCAGGGTTTACTATGATAGAAATGCTGATGTTTATCGGAATTTTGGCTTTGATTATAAGTTTTGGCCTTTTTTTGAGCATAGATTTTTATCGCACATATTCTTTTTTGACGGAAAAGAATATGATAATTAGCATTTTGCAGAAAGCCCGCAGTAACGCAATAGCAAACATTAATGAGCGAAAGCACGGAGTTTATTTTGAGCCGAATCGCTATGTTTTATTTGAAGGAGAAAATTATGCCGCTCACACGAATGCAATAATTTTTGAGAGCGGTTTAGCGATAAGCCATAGCGGCATGAGAGAGGTTGTATTTGAACAATTAACCGGAAGAGCAAATGTAAGCGGGGGGGATTTAATCTTGAAAGACAATATCCGCCCGGATATAATAATTTCAATAAATTATGAGGGCAGAATTTATCAAAAATAAAGGAAGAGGCATTAGCACGCTTGAGATGCTTATTGCTCTGACTCTGATAATAATCAGCATTTCTGCGGCCGTTTTTATGTCTTTTGGAAATCAATCAATGCTTGTTGACAGTCAAACGGATAGCGAGGCGGCATATATAGCCCAGCTGTTTTTGGAAAAAGCCAGAATTGATTCTCGACAAAATTTTCAGTCTGTTAGTTCAAAAACATTGCCCGAAATTGATATTTACAAAAACAACAGCTTAGAGATAAGCGACTGGGATGCTTCAGGTTTTATAAAAAAAGCCGTTGCCAATGTTAAAAATTGGAATAATGACGGTCGGAATCGTTATGTCAGGTTGGCAACTTTGGTATCTAATTATGAGCGATTATTAAACGGAGATGATTGCAGTCAGATATTAACCGGAGATTGGAGCCAAATAGAGCATTATGATTTCCAGTCCGCGGAGATAATACCCGGCAATAATGCCGATGGCATAGTGATAACAGATTTAAAAGTTTTTAATCAAAAATTATACGTGGCCGTCTTCGAGCCGACCTCCACCAACAGTTCTACTTTTTATATATTTGATCTGCCCGAAAATCCAAGCCAGACTCCTGTTTTCCGCGGCCGTTGCGACAATTCTTCCAGCGTGACACGTGGTCTCAATTCCGTTATAATCGCGCCAAGCGGAAACAAGCTTTATGCCTATGTCGCAAACGCTTATGCCAGCGCTTCGGTTAATTGTCTGGAAAATCATAATTGCGCCCAAGTTCAGGTAATTGATGTTACCGATCCTTCAAATCCGACAGTAGTTAAAAACATTAAAATACCCTCCGCCACTTCCGGAAATAAATTACCGGCAGGAAATAAAGTTTATTTTTACAGAGGATTTCTTTATGTTGGATTAGCCAAAGTGGCTGATGACGGCACAAGCTTGAGAGGAGAATTTAATATTATTGACGTGGGAGGGGGCGGGCCGCCGGCAAGCCCGATTAATCCCATATTAAAAGGTAATTTTTTTATCGGCGTCGGCATAAATGATATTTTAGTTCAGGGAAAATACGCTTATATCGCTCATTCCGCGAGCAATAATCCCCAGCGGCAATTAACAGTGTTAGATATCAGCGACCCCCAAAGCCCTCAACCCATAAGCAAGTTTTATCATCATGGCGCAAGTGGCGGAAACGGAAAGAGCTTATATGTTAAAGACGATAATCTTTATTTCGGACGCACGGCCACAAAGCTTAGCGGTACAAATGATGCCATTCCCGAATTTTTTATGTTTAACAATTCCAATCCGACAACTGATCCGCTTCCATCTTTTGGCTCGCTTCCTTTGCCCCAATCAGGAGACAGCATAAACGGACTGGCAGTAAAGAACAATCTGGTTTTTTTCATTACCAACAAAGAATTTCAAGTTTGGGATGTTTCAAATCCCTCCGCGATTAATCTTTATTCTTCTGTTTCCCTTTCCGAATTTTCCCAAGGATCAACAACCGGAAGCGGAACATCGCTTTATTGTTCGGGAGATTATTTTTATATTGCCGTTCAATCTCCCCAAGGAAACAATAAAGATATAATTTCTGTTATCACCCCCAAAACTCAAAATGAATATATCCTCTCAAACAGCGGAGATATTTCTGTAACCCAAGGGGAGGCGGGAAAAAACACCATATCAGCCGCCATTGTTTCCGGCTTTCCTCCGGGCGTTTCTTTTTCTGCTTCCGGCTTGCCTGCCGGCGCAAGCGCTAATTTTAATCCTGCATCCTGCGCGCCCAATTGCTCGGCTGAATTAGAAATTTCAACCTCTTTTCCCGCAACTCCGACTGGAACTTATCCGATAACAGTTACCGGCACGGGCGGTAAAACAACAAGTTTTAATTTGATTGTGAACTCTTCGCCATTTGATTATATCCTCTCAAACAGCGGAAATATTACAATTCCCAAAAAATCCACGGGCAGCGTTATAATAACTCGCACTCTGATTGCCGGACAAGCGATTCCGGTTAGCTTGAGCGTTAGCGGTTTGCCCAATCATGTTTCAGTTAACTCTATTTCAACAAATCCCTGCGCGCCCACTTGTTCTTCAACCATTAAAATTGAAGTGAAAAATCCTGCCCAGTCCGGAGTTTATACAATTATAGTTGCCGGCTCTCCGGACGGCGCAGGGCCCCGCTCAACATCATTTAATCTTACAATTCCCTGATAATCATGAAATCCCGCGGTTTTACATTAATGGAAACATTGGTTTATCTAGCGCTGTTTTCAATTATTATAGGAGGGGCAATGGTGGCGGTTTATAACATTATTGAGGGCAATGCCTCTCTTCAGGCGAAAGCGATTTTGCAGGAAGAAGGCAATTTTATTATGGCAAAATTAAGCTGGGCATTAAACGAAGCGGCAAAGGATACTGTTATAAATCCCCCGGCAATAGGAGGCAGTTCCGATGCGTTAATTGTAAAAAAATTGCCCGGCAACAACATAAAAGCCCAAGCGGATCTGGATAGTGGCAATATCCGATTTGACAGCGGTAGCGGATTTTTTGAATTAAACTCGGAAAGAACCACGGTTTCCTCCCTGAATTTTAAACAGCCCAGCGCCGGGGAAATTGAAATTTTTTTAACGCTTTCCACTGTTTCCGATCAGGGAAAGAATTTCAGCCGGAATTTTGAAACGAAGAAATACTTAAAAAAATAGATGATAACTTTGAATTTTAAAAACAAGGATAAAAGCGGGGGATATATTGCACTGATTTCCGCGGCTATTATTTCAATATTGTTAATCGTCGTCGGGCTGACTCTTAATATTTCCGCTTTTTTCGCGCGTTTTAACGCCTTGAATGACGAATATAAAAAACAAAGCTTAAACTTGGCGGAAGCATGCGTGGATGTGGCAAGGTTAAGACTCGCGGAAAATATGAGCTATGCCGGAAACAATGAAGAAATAACAATCGATGCCGGGAAATGTTATATAGTTTCCGTAAGCCAGCCCGCTCCCCATACGATAAGAACAAAAGGAATATTTCCCAACGCGCTTCCTCAAAAATCATACAGCAATATTCAGGCAGTTGTTGATTACGATCTAAACATTTTGTCTTGGGCGGAGGTCGCGAAGTTCTAATTTTGTTTTAGATACGGATATTTGTTCTCAGAAAGAGCGTAATTTTTTTCGGATACTTGATTTTTTAGGGGAATATTGTATTATAAGATTAGGATGAAAATCCTAATCTAAAATGAACAAAAAAGAGAAATTTTTAGAAGAGCATAACAAATTGTCGCCCTTTAATTTGAAAGCAACGATGGCTCTGCTTTCCAGATTTAAAGTAGAGAGAGGTTCGCTTTTTAAGGGCAAAGATTGGTCTATAGAAAAACTTAGAAGGCCTTTCATTATCTGGCTTACTTCTTTATCGTCCAAGCGAAAGGAAGAAATTAATAAGAGCATTGACGATAGTAAAATTTAAAGATTGGCGCAAAAAAACATAAAGCGAATATCGGTTGTCCGATTATTTGTGGTATTTTTGCCTGGATTGCGGCGTATGCGTCAGAAGAAGAAAAATTATCCGGCAAAAAGAATCTAACGCCTTGGTGGAGGACGTTAAAGACAGGCGGGCAGTTGAATGAAAAATATCTAGGGGGATTGCAAAATCAAAAAAAACTCCTGAAATTGTTTATCAGTGTTGGCGCATGTTTTCTTGCGGGCGCGGTCGGCTCTGCATTCACATCGCCCGCAATTGGAGAATGGTATAAAACCATTAACAAGCCGTTTTTTAATCCCCCCAGCTGGCTCTTTGCGCCAGTTTGGATGGTTCTATACGCGATGATGGGAGTAGCCCTATTTTTAGCGTGGGAGGGAGGATTTAAAGGAAAAGAAAGTAAAATTGCTCTAATTTTTTTTATTGCCCAATTAATCCTAAACGCTTTTTGGTCAATTGTTTTTTTCGGAATGAAATCTCCGTTTTGGGCCCTGATTATAGTCGGCGCGCTTTGGATCCTGATAGTCTTAACAATTTTTAAATTCCTAAAAATATCAAAACAGGCAGGATTTTTGCTCTTGTCCTATATTCTCTGGGTGAGCTTTGCTCTCGTCCTAAACTTCTTTATTTGAAAGTTAAATTAAAAGACATTAAGATAAGTATATGGCAAAAAAATGCGAAAAATGTGATATGGCGTCTGATGAGAAAAAAGATTTTTGCGTCTGCCAAAAAGACAGATGTTAGTTGTAACCATAAGTGCTGCAAATAATAGTATTAAAGATAAAATGAAGTTTCTAAAAAAAATATGGAAGATTATTCTTCCTACTATTTTTTTCCTTATGTTGATTATATTATTAATTTTAGGGATCAAAAATAATCAGCCGAGTGCTGGCTTGCAGGAAATAGCCAAAAAAGAAATTATTATAGGAGACAAAAGAATTATTGCAGAGGTGGCAGATGATGAAAAAAAGAGAGCGGCGGGGCTTTCTGGGAAAGAGAGTTTGGGAGAAAATGAGGGAATGCTTTTTTTGTACGATGAGCCCGGAATATATGGTTTTTGGATGAAAGGGATGAATTTTTCAATTGATTTTATATGGATAAATGAAAATAAAGTTATTGATATAACTGAAAATGCGCCACAGCCGAAGTCAAATAATGAAGAGTTGATTATTTACAAACCCTCTGGGGCGATAAACAAAGTTTTAGAGGTTAATGCTGGATGGATAGAAAAGAATAATATAAAAATAGGAGATGAAGTAAGTATCAAAAACTACAAAAAATAAAAACCATGGAGTGCAAAAGAGAAAAAAATTTAAAGAATTGTTTTTGTACTTATCCGGGATGTCCGAGAAAAGGAATTTGCTGTGAATGCGTAAAATATCATCGGCAGAAAAATCAGATCCCGGGATGTTTTTTTAATGAAAAATCAGAAAAAACTTATGACCGCTCAGTTAAAAATTTTATTGAGGGAAAGAAATAATATGGAGAATGAAAACAGGAGAATTTTTCTTTCGCCTTCAAAACTGAATCTTTTTCAAGATTGCCCTCATTGTTTTTGGTTGCAGGAGATAAAAAGAAGAAAAAGGCCGGAGGGCCCGACATCAACCCTTCCCCGGGGGATGGATTTCTTAATCAAAGATTATTTTGACAAATATCGGGCGCTTGGAACGGTTCCTCCGGAAATTGAAGGAAAGGTTATGGGGATCCCGATAAAAGACCAAAAGCTTTTATCTTTTTGGAGAAACTGGCGGACAGGATTGAGATATTTTGATGAAAAATTAAACGCAGAACTCGGGGGCGCGCTTGATGAGTGTTTTGTTTTTGAAAACAACTATATTCCGGTTGATTATAAAACGCGCGGATTTTCCTTAAAAGAAGATTCGCTTTCTTACTATCAAACCCAGCTTGACTGCTATACATTTCTGCTTCAGGCAAACGGGCATAAACATCTTTCTTTTGGCTATTTGATTTATTACATACCAAAAAAAGCAAAAGAAGAGGGGGTTGTGGAATTTGAAGTAAATCCTCAAAAACTTGCAACAAGCCCAGAAAGGGGTTATGAAATTTTTAAAAGCGCCGTTGGTTTTTTGCGCGGACCAAAACCATCTTTGAATGACAAATGTCAGTTTTGCTTGTGGGCGAATAATTTTTCAAAATAAACCTTGGGACATGTTATGTCAAAAGTGATTCTTGTTGATAAAAACGACAGGGCGCTGGGCGTTGGCGAGAAATTAAGAGTTCATAGAGACGGAAAGCTTCATCGCGCCTTTTCTGTTTTTGTTTTTAACTCAAAAGGAGAAATTCTGCTTCAAAAAAGGGCGAAATCAAAATATCATTCCGGAGGTCTTTGGACAAATGCCTGCTGCTCTCATCCGTTGACGCGAAAAAATATAAGAAATGAAGCAAAAAAAAGATTAAAAGAAGAGATGGGAATTGAGTGCGAGTTAGAAAAAATTTTTAGTTTTGTTTATAAGGCAAAGGTGAGAGAATTAACAGAATATGAGCTTGATCATGTTTTTTGTGGAAAGTTTGACGGGAATCCTAAAATCAATCTTGAAGAGGCAGAAGACTGGAAATGGATGAATTTTAAAAAGCTTAAAGAGGATGTGAGAAAAAATCCCCAAAAATACACCTATTGGTTTAGATTGATTTTGAAAAACTGCGGAGATGAATTTTTTAAACAAAGACGGCTACAGAAATAGTGGTCGTCCAGAGATTATTTTTGCCCCTTGCGGCTTCTGAAATAAAATTCGTTTTTTCAAGCTGATCTTTTCCCTGAATGGTAGAAAGCATTATTTTTGCCAATCCTTGCGCATAATTCCCTGCGCTTTTTTCGCTTTTATTGTCGCAGTGGTATTCCGACAGATAACCGCAATTATTCTTTTCTTTGGGTAGAGCCAGTCCGACAGACGAGGCGATCAACTTTCCGCCTTTATTGGTTTGATTGCGGGACATTACGCAAAACGTAATTTGTCCGGGTTTTAAAAGCTTTATTCCTTCCTCTTTGCTGATAAATTTGCATTTTGGAGGGAAGATGCTTGAGACGGTGACAAGATTGCATTTTTCAATTCCCGCTTCGCGCAGAGCAAGCTCAAAAGAAATCAATTTATCCTGATGCGCTCCCACGCCCTTCGTTAAAAAAATTCTTTGAGGTACCATATAAATTTTTGCCAGTTGTTTTAATTATTAAAATTATTTTACAACTTTCATCAAAAAATTAAATTGTGGAAAACTTTTTTCTTTATTTTTTGTTGCTAGCGGCAATTTATTTTTGCTTGACAACAAAATTTTTTTTCATAATATTATTATATCCTTGTACATTGAAGAAAGGAGGAGGTTGATGCAATGCCCAAGATGCGGGAGAGTTATCAATCCCAAGGCGAAGAAATGCCTTCATTGCGGAGCTGGCGTCTGGGGAAAGCGGCGGCAGATTATGACGATTCCGGTTTGTAATTCGCCGCGGGCGAACCATACTACCAACGTTACGGCACGAAAGCGCATTCATCACGATCCTTAGCTTTTGAGGCGAGGCGAGGGCGGAAAAACTCCGCCCTCTTATATTTACTCTCGTTTGACTCCGCCTCGTAAATGTGATATAATAATAGATATCTCTGAAACACAAAGGAGGGAGCTTTGAAGAGACAATGCGGTTTGGTGTTGGCGATTTTTGTTGTGGTGTGGCTTCTTGCGATAATGGGATGGCATTGGCTTCCCTGGCGAGAGGCGCGGATTGAAGGTGTCAGGGCGTCAACAAGCAGTCTGGGATTTTTGGAATCAGCGCTTTGGGGCGCTGATTCCAAAAAAACGCTTTCCATCGCGCCGCGGATAACTTGGACGCTGCGCGAGATCGCCAACGGAGTCGGGATGACCCTTGAGCGCTTTCTTTCGCTCAATGATCTTTATGGATTTAATCCCGATAGAGAATTGACGCGCCAAGACATCGGGCAGATTTCTTCTCTCAAGGTTGAGCCATATTCTAGTTTTGATGTGGTTCTTGTCACATGGTATGAATCCGGAAGAGAGATGGCAAACGGCCAGCCGTTTAATCCGGAGGACGAGACGGTCGTCGCGCACAAATGGCTTCCCTTTGGATGCAGAGTCCGGCTGACTTGGCTGGATACCGGACAAAGCATCGTGGTAGTTGTCCAGGACAGGGGGCCTTATATCGGCGATCGCCATTTCGATCTTTCTCGGGGGGCAGCCCGAAAGCTTGGAATGAAAGACGCCGGAAAGGCGTGGTGCAGAGTGGAGGTGTTGGGACCCTAAGGGGGTCCTTTCTTTTTTTTAGATTCAGCGTAAAATCAAAAAATACAAAAATTATGCTGAAAATTGGCATTGTTGGATTCCCAAATGTCGGCAAATCCAGTCTTTTTAAAGCGCTTACAAAACAAAGCGTTGATATTTCTAATTATCCCTTTTGCACCATTAACCCCAATATCGGAATTGTTAAGGTGCCGGATAAAAGATTAGAAGCGCTCGCAAAAAAATTTCCTCGTTCAAAGATTATTCCTGCGGCAGTAGAATTTATAGATATTGCCGGTCTTGTGGAGGGAGCTGCTCAGGGGCAGGGATTGGGAAACAAATTTTTATCTCACATAAGAGAGGTTGACGCAATCATAGAAGTCGTGCGCGTTTTTGAAAATGCAAATATAAGCCATGTAAGCGGAGTTATCAATCCCAAGAGAGACATAGAAATTCTTGAAAGGGAATTAATTCTCGCAGATCTTGAAACAATTAAAAGTAGGCTTGAAAAATCGGCAAAAAGAGTCAAAACAGACAAAGAAACGGTCCATAAAGAATACGAGATTTTGAACAAATTTAAAAGCGAACTTCTTTTGAATAAAAGAGCGATTGAAATTAAATTAGACGATCGAGAAAAAGGAATAGCAAAGGAATTATTTTTGCTCACCTCAAAGCCCATAATTTATCTTTATAATTTTTCGGGCCAGATTCCCCAGCTGGATAAAGAGCTAAGAAGCAAAAATCATATTTTTTTGGATATCAAAACAGAACTTGAACTTAGCGAAATGGATGAAAATGAAATCAAGTTTCTTGAAATGGAGCCAAAGATTTTTGATCTTATAAAAGAAGGCTATAATCTTCTTGATCTGATAACTTTTTTTACGATGAATGAAAGCGAAATAAGGGCTTGGGAGATTAAGCGGAAAACAAAAGCGCCTGAGGCGGGCGGAAAAATTCATAGCGATTTTGAAAAAAAATTTATTAAGGCAGAAGCGATAGGCTGGGATAAGCTGATTGAAGCGGGTTCTTGGAATAAGGCCAGAGAAAAAGGGCTTTTGCATATGGCGGGAAAGGAATATCTTGTAGAAGACGGAAATCTTATTTATTTTCTTATTTAGAAACTATGAATGACGATGAATTTCAAAAATTAGTAAAAGAGGCCGCGGGCGCCATTCCCGAAAAATTTCAAAAGTTAATGGAAAACGTTGAAATTGTGATAGATGATTTTCCGAGCGAATATCAATTGAAAAAAAGCAAAATAAAAAAAAGAGATTGCCTGCTTGGTCTTTATGAGGGCGTTCCGAAAACAAAAAGAGGTTCTCATTATGCAAACGTTCTGCCCGATAAAATTACCATTTTTAAGATACCCATTGAGAGAATGTCCAACGACAAAAAAGAATTAAAAAAAATCGTGGAAAGGACGATTTGGCATGAAATAGCTCATCATTTCGGCATTGATGAGAAAAGAGTTCAGGAGCTTGAAAGGAAAAAATTTCATTAATATGTTTGATTTTAAAATTTTAAAAAAATCAAAAAAATCAAAAGCGCGCACGGGAATCATCAAAACGCCCCACGGAGAAATAAAAACTCCCGCTTTTATTCCCGTAGCGACTTTGGGAGTGATAAAGGGAGGACTTGATTTTACTGACCACGAAAAATCCAGAGTCCAGTGCCAGATTACAAATACGTTTCACTTCCTTGATTTAAATTATGCCGATCAGGTTAAAAAAGCCGGCGGTTTGCATAAGTTTTTTCATTTCCCGGGGCCAATTTTTACCGATTCGGGTGGATTTCAGATTTTTAGCTTGGGGAAGGGAGCGGAGTTTGGGTTTGGAAAAACCGGATCTATATTTCCGGGGGACGACAACGACCGCAAAAAGACATCCGGCAATAAAAAACTTGTAAAAAAAATAACCGAAAACGGAGTTTTATTCTTGTCTCCCCGCGATGGAAGAAGAATTTATTTAACGCCCCATCTTTCCTGTGAAACCCAAATTAAATTGGGAGCTGATTTCATCTATCTTTTAGATGTTTGTGGATCGCCTTTTGATGATAAAAAAACCGCCAAAACGGAAATGGATTTAAGCCACCAATGGTTTGAAAAATTTATGGAAGTTAAAATTCCAAAAAACCAGAGAGTTTTTGGAATAATTCAGGGAGGGATTTATCGGGAATTAAGAGAAGAATCTACAAGATTTGTTAACGACCTTCCGGTTTTTGGAATTGCCATAGGGGGAGCGCTGGGGAAGAAAAAATCCGATATGTACAAAATAATTGGGTGGATTAACAAAAAGATTGATTTTTCCCGGCCCCATCATTTATTGGGGATGGGCGATTTGGATATTTTAGAGAATATTATAAAGCTGGGGATTGATTTGTTTGATTGTGCCCTGCCGACAAGAATCGCCAGGCACGCAACGGCAATGAGCGCGAGAGGTTATTTGAATATAAAAAAGAATATTTTCAGGAATAACTTTAAATCGATAGAGAAAAACTGTGGATGCTTTGCCTGTAAAAATTATTCCCTCGCTCAAATCAATTTTTTGTTTAAAGCAAAAGAGCAATTAGCGGGCCGTCTTTTAACGATTCATAATCTTTATTTTTTGGAAAATCAGCTGGAAAAAATACGAAAAAAAATTGAAGCGGGGAAATTTTAAATATTTTCTAAATGAATGGATTTTTCAACCGTAAACGATCCCGCTTTAGTCCTGATTAAATTTTTTAAAACGCCCCCGGTTTTTAAAAAATTGCCCAAATCGTCGGCAAGGCTTCTGATATAGAATCCTGAACTCACAATCAGCTTGATTTTTAACTCAATTAAATCCTTTGTTTTTTTGCAACCCAAAAGTTTTATTTTAAAGACATTTACTTTTTTGGATCTGATTTTTGGAATTTTTCCTTGACGGGCCAGCTTATAGGCGGGGATCCCCGAAATTTTAACCGCAGAAAAAAGCGGAGGTTTTTGCAAAGATTCGCCCTTAAATTTTTCAAGCGCCTGAATAATGTCTTTTTTATCGGGCCAGCGCTTAATTTGAACTTTTTTTATTTCGCCGGATACATCATAAGTGTCGGATTTTTTTCCAAGAACAATGGTGGCAATATATTCTTTTTTGCTGTTTTTTAGAACTGAGTCGAGTTTTTTTGTGTTTTCCCTGCCGATAGCGATTACCAAAACGCCCTCGGCCAGGGGATCAAGCGCGCCACCGTGCCCAATTTTTTTTCCGGGAAATTTCTTTTTCAAAGCGCGTATTACATCATAGGAACTCCAGCCCCTGGGCTTGTAAATGGAAAATATCTCTTTCATATTTTGAGTATATAATGAAGCGCGCTTTCAAAAAAGCTTAATAGATAATAGAATAAATAAAATGGCCCTGAATTATTTAAAAAATTTGAATATGGAGCAGCGTGAAGCAACAGTTTTTGGCAAAGGCCCTCTTTTGATTATAGCCGGCGCGGGCACAGGAAAAACAACCGTTATTACTTGCCGAGTCGCCCATCTCATTTCAAAGAAGTTTTTGGAGCCAAAGAATATTTTAGCCCTTACATTTACAGAAAAAGCGGCTCAAGAAATGGAAGAGCGCGTTGATATGCTTTTGCCTTTTGGATATTTGGATCTTTGGGTTTCGACATTCCATTCTTTTGGCCAGAGGGTTTTAAAAGAAAACGCAATCGATATAGGGCTTGCCAGAGATTTTAATCTTTTGGATAAAACCGATGCTTGGCTTTTAGTGCGTCAAAATCTCGAAAGATTTAAGCTTGATTATTATAAGCCGCTCGGCAATCCGACAAAATTTATTGACGCGCTTCTTGAACATTTTTTGCGGCTTAAAGATCAGGGAATTGAACCCAAGGATTACCAAAACTACGCCAAGAAAACAAAAGACAAGAAAGATGCGCCCAGAATAAAAGAAATCGCCCTCGCCTATAAAACTTATCAGGATATTTTGACCGAAAATAGCGCTCTTGATTTTGGGGATTTGATAAATTATACGCTAATGCTTTTTAAAAAAAGACCGGCTATCCTTGAAAAATACAGGAATCAGTTTAAATATATTTTAATAGATGAATTCCAGGACACCAATTGGTCGCAATATGAGCTTGTAAAAACGCTGTCTGCCCCCAAAAATAATTTAACTGTTTGCGCTGATGACGATCAGGCCATTTATCGATGGCGGGGGGCATCGTTTAACAATGTTTTGCAGTTTAAAAAAAATTTCCCCCGCTCAAAAGAAGTATTCCTTATAAAAAATTATCGCTCCGGGCAGGGCATCCTTGATCTGTCTTATAAGTTTATCCAGTTAAACAACCCCGATCGGCTTGAGCATCAACTAAAGCAAAACAAAAAATCAAAAAAAGCCAGCAAAAAACTTTTAAGCCAAACTAAAAGCAAGGGCATTGTTGAACACCTTCATTTTAGGACGTTAGAAGAGGAGGTGCGGGGAGTAGTTGATAAAATTGAGACAATGTTGGACAAAAAAACAGCCACATCTTTTTCTGATTTTTCTATCCTTGTGCGGGCCAATGATTATGCCCTGCCCTTTGTAAGGGAGTTTGAAAGAAGGGGGCTTGCGCATCAGTTTTTTGCCTCAAGCGGCTTATACAGCCAGCCAATAATTTTGGATATCATTTCTTATTTTAAGCTTCTTGATAATTATCATGAGAGCAGGGCTTTTTATCGGATTTTAAAAATTCCAGTTTTTGATGTTTTAGAGCGGGATATCGCAAAAATATCTAATTTTTCAAGAATGAAAGCCAAATCATTTTACGAATCGCTGGAAGATATGTCCCTCATTGATGGATTAATCCCCGCCTCAAAAGAAAAAATTAATTTTTTGTTTTCTCTTTTAAACAAACACTCGCGGATCGGCAGCATAAGCAATGTTTTTATTAATTTTTTGAATGATTCCGGATACTTAAAGCATCTTGTCAAAAAAGAAAAATCTCGGGAAATTGAGCTTTTAAGTCAATTTTTTTCAAAAATAAGGCAATTTGAGGAAAAAAAGAGCGTTTCTGATCTCAAAAGTTTTTTGGAAGAATTAAGCTGGGAATTAGAATCGGGCAATGAGGGAAAAATCGATTTTAATATTGAAGAGGGGCCGGATACGATAAAGATAATGACAATTCATTCTGCTAAAGGGCTGGAATTTCCTTTCGTGTTTTTGGTGAATCTTGTAGATAAAAGATTTCCCACAATTGAGAGGGGCGAGGAAATTGAAATTCCCGACGAACTGCGAAAGGACATAATGCCCTCGGGCGATGCTCATCTTCAGGAAGAAAGAAGGTTGTTTTATGTAGCAATGACAAGGGCAAAAAAGGGATTATTTTTGACTTCCGCCAAAAATTATGGCGGACAAAGAGAAAAGAAGCTTTCAAGGTTTTTATATGAACTGGACATGAATAAAACCAAAGAAAAAACTTTATCAAAAATAATTTTAAAAACAAGGAAGCCAAAGAAAAAAGGCAAAAAAGAAATTTCTCTTCCGGGGCATTTTTCATATACACAGATCGCCGCTTTTAAAAATTGTCCCTTGCAATACAAATTCGCCCACATTTTAAAAATTCCACGGCCCGGATCGGGAACCCTAAGCTTTGGGAAGACAATGCATAATACCCTTTTCAGATTTATGAAAGAGTTTTATCAAACAAAAGATTGGAAATTAGAAGATATTTATAAAATTTATAAAGAAGAATGGCTCGATGAATGGTATGAATCAAAAACGCATCGGAGAAAATATTACGAGCTCGGAAAAAAATCCCTTAAAAATTTTGTTAAAGATCTGAAAGAAAAAAAACCGAAAATAAAAATGATTGGCAATAATCCCTGCCTTGAGGCAGATTTCTCTTTGAAAATAGGAAAATACGTTATCAAGGGGAAAATTGACAGGATTGACGATCTGGGAGGATCAGACGCGGAAATTATAGATTATAAAACAGGAAAACCAAAAGAAAAACTTTTACAAGATGAAAAAGAACAGCTTTTAATATATTTAATTGCGGCCCAAGATGTTTTCAAGATAAAACCAAAGACGCTTGCTTATTATTATCTTGACGCGTCCAAAAAACTCATTTTTTTCCCAAGCGAAAAAGAAAAAAATGATTTTAAAAATGAACTGGTAAAAAAAATAACCGCGATTGAAAAAAGCGATTTTTCGCCAACTCCCGGAAGGCATTGTCGATTTTGTGATTTCAAAGACATTTGCGAATTCAGAAAAGTTTATTGATTGCCTGACTGGTCATAAATCGGCAGCCTTGATCTTTGATTAAAAATAATGTAAAATATGAACAGATTTAGCCAAGGAGGTGGAAAGCGTGAGCGCGAGAAAGAGAAAGCCCTTTGGTCGGATTTTGGCGCCGCAAAACGAATCAGAAGCGGCAAGGCTCTTGGGACAAATCAAGGCTGCCCAAGAAAGTGTCGAGGATCTCAGGCGAGACTCAGCTGATGAAATGGCGGAAATCAAAACCAGAACAGAAAGTGAAACTGCTCCCCACAGAGCATTCATCAGCGAAGCCTCAAGGGCGCTTCTGGCATTCGCGGAAGAGAATCGCCGCGAGCTGACCGGAAACGGAAAAAGAAGAACCATTCATCTTCCAACCGGCAGACTTGGATGGCGCACTACGCCCCCGTCTATTCGGTTCGCAAAGGACACAGGAGCAATGCTGGCATCGCTGATGCGATTGGGACTTGGTCGTTTCATCAGAACGATCCAAGAGCCTGACAGGGAGGCGATGCTCCAAGAGCCAGAGATCGCTCAAACTGTAGCCGGTGTTTCAATCTCGCAGACCGAGACCTTTGTGGTAAAGCCAGAGGGCGGAAGCGAGGTTGTGATCCGTCTTCACAAGAGGAGGAAGCGATGAGCAGGATTATAGCGGAGGGCCCCAATACAAAGGGGGTAGTAACGGTTAAGTTAGCAGAATGGGAGATGTTCTTTTCCCTCGGGCCCGAGGGAAAGATTTTCTGCGCGGGAACTGTGAATCACCGCAAGAGTCGAATCGGCGGGGAAGATCTTATCGCCCCCCGCCCCGTTTTTTTTGCGGCTCTAAGAGCCGCAAGACAGCGCTTTCAGGAGGCAAATCATCTGAGGCGGTTGCTATGAAGCAACCGCCTTTCTCTTATAAAAAATTTATGTTAGGATTATTAAATTGTTTTTCTTTTTATTTATGAATTTTTGGAACAATGGGACGGATTATTTTAGAAAAAAATACGGTCACGAAATCGGCGGGATCTGGGTGCCTAGAGTAACGGCGATTACCGAAATAATAGCCAAACCGGCGCTTTTAAAATATTATGCCGATCAGGAAAATTTCGAGGTTGCCCAGCAAAGCTTAAGGAATGCCGCCAATTGGGGCACTTTAACGCATATCACTATTGAGAAACTATTTAAGATGGAACAAGTGGGCATTGATCCGAAAATCGCTCCTTCCATTGAGGCTTTTTTTGAGTGGAAAAGTCAGCACGATGTTAAAATTCAAGATCCCCAAAATGACATTGAAAGGATGGTTTTTGACGCCGAGAATATATATGCCGGAAAGATGGACGTTTTGGCGGAAATTGATGGAAAAATTGGAATTTTGGATATAAAAACGGGCACGGGCATTTGGGATGAATATTTTTTGCAGACAGCCGCCTATATGAATGCTTTTAATTCTATGGCAGACAAAAAAGAAGAAGCCAAAACAAGATGGATTTTAAGGATAGATCAATATGAGGAATGTCTTAATTGCGGCGGAAAGCAAAGAATAAAAAGCGGAAAAGACGTAGTTAAAGGCGGACAGTCCTATTGCAATCACGAATTCGCCCCGCCCACGGGAATCTACGAATTCAGGGAGCTTGAAGATTTTGAGGGCGACATAAAAGCTTTCCTGAACGCGAAAAAATTATGGGAGTGGTATAACCGTAATTTGTTAAAAAAAATTAGAAATTATCCTAAAAAAGATGAATAGAGAAGAGGGGATTAATTTTTTGAATAAAAAAGTTCTGAATAGGAATCTTGTTAAGCACTGCTTGGCGGTGGGAGCGATTATGAAAGAATTGGCTGGACGTTTCCAAGAAAATCAAGAGGAATGGGAGCTGGCGGGGATTTTGCATGACATTGATTATGAAGAGACAAAAAATGATCCTCAAAAACACTCTATCATCGGAGCAGAATGTTTAAAATCTTTGGGATTGGGCGATGAGTTTTGCGAGGCAGTAAAAGCCCATAACGAATCTCACAAAATTGCGCCCAAATCATTAATGGCAAAAGCGCTTTTTACGTCAGATCCCATGAGCGGGCTTATCGTCGCTTCAACTCTTGTTTTGCCATCAAAGAAAATAAGTGATTTATCTTTAGAAAATGTTCTTAATCGTTTTAAAGAAAAATCATTCGCGAAAGGAGCAAATAGGGAAATTATCAAACAATGCCAAGATTTGCTGGGTTTAACTCTTGAAGAATTTGGCGAAATTGCTCTTGGAGCGATGAAAAAAATAGAAAAAGATTTGGAATTGTAACTTTTAATTATGCGTTTTATCGCGGATTTTCATATACATTCTAAATATTCGCGCGCCACTTCAAAAAGCGCGGATTTGGAAAATTTTTCCGACGCGGCAGAACGAAAGGGAATAACGGTTTTGGGAACGGGAGATTTTACCCATCCTGAATGGTTTATGGAAATCAAAGAAAAATTAGAGCCGGCGGAAGATGGATTGTTCCGCCTTAAAAAATCCAAAAAAGAAACGAGATTTATTTTAAGCGCCGAGATAAGCTGTATTTACAATAAAAAAGGAAGCACGAGGAAAATTCACATTATTTTAATTGTTCCTTCGATAGAAATCGCAGAAAAAATAAATACCCAGCTTGGTTGGATCGGAAATTTAAAATCGGACGGCAGGCCCATATTGGGACTTGACGCAAAAGAGCTTTTAAAAATAGTTCTAGACGCATCGCCTGAAAATTTGGTTATTCCGGCTCATGCTTGGACGCCGTGGTTTAGCATTTTTGGTTCAAAATCCGGCTTTGATTGTATCGAGGAATGCTTTGAAGAATTATCTCCCTATATTTATGCCATTGAAACCGGGCTTTCTTCCGATCCTTTAATGAATCGGCGGATATCTAAATTAGATAAAATAATGCTAATAAGCAATTCTGACGCCCATTCTCCGCCAAAGCTTGGAAGGGAAGCGAATTGCTTTAATGCGGAATTAAACTATAAGGGAATCTTTGAGGCGATCAAGAACAAAGATAAAGATAAATTTCTTTACACGATTGAATTTTTTCCCGAAGAAGGAAAATATCATTTTGACGGACATCGTCTCTGCGATGTAAGATTGTCGCCCCAAGAATCGAAAAAGTATAACAATGTTTGTCCAAGGTGCGCCAACCCGCTGACGCTCGGAGTTTTAAATCGCGTGGAAAGGCTTGCGGACAGAACAGAAGGTTTTGTGCCGGCAAACTCGATCCCATATAAAAGCTTAATTCCCCTTGAGGAAATAATTGCCGAGGCGCTTTCGCAAACAACAGGGACTAAAGAAGTTTTGAAAGAATATCAGAATTTAATTGAAAACTTTCAGAATGAGCTTGCTGTTTTAATGGATGTGCCGGAAAACGGATTGCAATCCGCGACTCTCCCTGAAATCGCGCAGGGGATTATTAAAATGCGCAAGGGGGAAATTTATATTGAGCCGGGATACGATGGTGTTTTCGGGAAAATAAAGATATTTTCCAAAGAAGAAAGAAAAGAATCGGTTCCTCAAAAAACACTTTTTTAGATAGGAAATTACCATTTAAAAAATTTCTAAAAATAAATGCATATAAAAAATTTATACGAAATATTAAAAAACGAACCCAAATACAGGGAAAAACAGATAAAAACCGCAATTTTTCAGAAATTAATAGAAGATTGGAGCGAGGCGACGACTTTGCCCTTGGTCTTGCGCGAAAAATTAAAGAAAGAATTTGATCTTTCAATCAGAGCCAAAACATTTTTTTCCAATGATAAAAAAACCGCCAAGGCGCTGATCCGTCTAAACGATGGTTTGGCGATAGAAGCAGTTTTGATGCGCCATGAAGACAACAGAAATACGGTTTGTGTTTCTTCCCAGGTAGGATGTCCTCTAAAATGCGCTTTTTGCGCCACCGGACAAATGGGGTTTAAAAGAAATCTTGACGCAATGGAAATTGTTGAACAAGTTTTATTTTTCGCCCGCTATCTTAAAAAAACCCAGAAGAAAATAACCAATGTCGTTTTTATGGGAATGGGCGAGCCGTTTTTGAATATCGATAATGTTTTTGAGGCGATTAAAATTTTAAACGATAAAGAAGGATTCAATTTAGGAATGCGTCATTTTTCCATATCAACGATAGGCATTATTGAAGGCATAAACGAGCTGGCAGGTTGGGGGCCAAAAATTAATTTGGCGGTTTCCCTTCACGCGCCCAATGACAAAATCCGCGCAGAAATTATTCCTATTGCTCAAAAATATCCGATGGAAGAGATTATAAAAGCGCTTAAAAATTATATAAAGAAAACCAATCGCAGGGTTATGATTGAGTACATCATGATGAAGGGCATAAACGATTCTTTGGATTGCGCAGCAGAACTGGCGGAAGCGATGAAAAAAATCCCGCTTTTCTTTGTTAATTTGATTGCTTACAACCAAACAGGAGCGTTTCGGGCATCAGAATCTTTGCAAATCAAAAAGTTCAGAGAAGTTCTGGAGAAAAAAGGAATTTCTATAACACAGCGATACAAATTCGGACAGGATATTGATGCGGCATGCGGTCAGTTGGCAGTCAAAAGCCGATGAAAATACGATTGACGCTGTAATTTTTAAAACTTATAATTTAATAATGGATTATGAAAAAACCAAAGAAAAATATTAAAAAAATAGCAAAAGTATCGCCAAAACCAGAAAAGATTAACCTGCCCAAAATAAAAGTTATTGGCATAGGCGGAGGCGGAGGGTCAATTGTGGGAGAAATAGCAAAGATTTTCTCCAAAAAAAGGGGATTAGGCGCAAAGAAAATTGACTTTGTAGTCGCTAATGTTGATTCACAGGCTATTTTGGCCGCACCGCAAAAAGTAAAAAAATTCTGTTTCGGGCAGAAAACAACTTTTGGACTGGGATGCGGAATGGACCCTGAAATCGGAGAAAGAGCCGCAAAGCTCGCCCTTGAGCAGATTAAAAAGATGCTATCAGACGCAGATCTCTGTATTTTCGTTTCGTGCTTTGGGGGAGGGACGGGATCTGGCGCAACGCCTGTATTTTCCCAGCTTGCCCAATCTTTAAATTCGCTTTCAATAGGCATATTCACAATGCCCTTTAAATTTGAGGGCCATAAAAGGCAGGAAATCGCAAAAAATGCCGTTCAGAAAACAGAATCTTTTTTGAATGGAATCGTAATTATTCCGAATCAAAAAATTTTTCAAGTTATAGACCAGAAAACTCCGCTAAAAGAGGCGCTTTCATCGCTTAATAAAATTTTAGCTCAAACTTTGGGAGATTTGGTGGAAACGGTTTATGATCCAGGCATCATCAATCTTGATTTCGCGGATTTTAAAACCATTTTTAAGAACAGGGGGGAGATGGCTTTTTTAGATTCAGAAGTTTCGTTTGGGAAAGACAGGGCAAAAACCGCCCTTGAAAAAATACTGAAAAATCCCCTGCTTGATTATAAATTTGAAGATGCCCACAGCTTTATTTTTAATATCATAAGCGATGACAATTTAACGATGAAAGAAACGGAAGAAATCAGCAGAACTATTTATCAATTCAATCCCAGAGCAAGAATCATTTTTGGGGTTTCGCGCAACTCTTCGATGAAAAATAAAATTAAAATACTGCTGCTTGCCCTTGCCAGCCCTAAAAATAAAATTATTGCAGAGAAAAAATCAAAAATCAAGGAAGTAGAGAAAGAAGCAAATAAAGAAATAGAAAAAGAGGCAGGTAAAAAACTCTTCAAAAAAGAAAAAACGCCCGCCAAGCCGCAAAAAAAGGAGAAATTAAAAAAAGAAGAAAAAAAGGAATCGCAGGAAAAGCCTTCTTTGTCTAAAACTCCCAGCATTTCGCAAAAATTGAGAGTAAGAAGAAATGGGCTTGATTTGCACAAGATTATGAAAGAAAGCGAGGAAGCGCTGTTGAAAGAAGAAGAGCAGTGGGAGGTGCCGGCATTTTTGAGAAAAAAATAATTTTTTAATCATTATAGGTTTAAAATTAATATAAAATTATGAGCGAGCTAAAAAAAGCAATTATTCCGATGGCGGGAATAGGCACAAGATTTTTGCCCCTTTCAAAAATAGTTTCAAAAGTGGCTTGGCCGGTAGTTGATAAGCCGATGATATACTACAGCGTTTTGGAGGCGAAAAAAGCAGGCATTAAAGAAGTAATTTTTATAACAAGCACCAAAAAAAATCCGATTCTTGATTTCTTTTTGCCGTCTTTGGGCATAGAGAAATTATTAAAAAAGAGAAAGAAAGAGAATTTATTAAAAGAACTAGAGCAAATAAGGGATTTTTCAAAAGACATTTCCTTTTCTTCTGCCATTCAGAAACAGCCCCTTGGCGACGGGCATGCAATAGTTCAGGCGGCGGCAAAAATCGGAAATGAGCCCTGCGGCGTAATGTTCAGCGATGACATAGTTGATTCGCCGATTGCCTGCATCTCGCAATTAATGAATATTCATCGCACTTCCCAGCGACCTGTTTTAGCTTTGGCGAGAATTCCCCGGGAGCGTGTTCCCTCTTATGGAATAGTTGAAGTAGAAAAAATAGCGAGGCGCGTTTATAAGATAAGAAAAATTGTCGAAAAGCCCGAACAGAACAAAGCGCCCTCTGATTTGGCGATTGTGGGAAGATATATTTTGACCCCGGAAGTTTTTGAATATCTTAAAAAAGCAAAACCCAATAAAGGAGGGGAAATAATCTTGGCCGAAGTTTTAAACAAAATGCTTCTTGAGGGTAAAAACATTTACGGCTATGAATTTGAGGGAAAATGGCTTGAATGCGGAACAAAATCGGAATGGTTAAAAACGCATGCCTATCTTTCACTCCAGGATTCTCGCTTTGGACAAGAAATAAAAAAATTTTTAAAGGAAAACAAGTCAATATAATCATCCAATAAACTTAAAATTTATTTTATGGAAACAGAAGATTTGTACGATTTAATAATTGTGGGAGGGGGGCCGGCAGGGATTACCGCCGGTCTTTACGGCACAAGGCAGAATTTAAAAACCCTTTTGATTACCAAAGATTTCGCCGGACAAATTGGGAGAAAAACGATTCCGGTTGAAAATTGGCCCGGAAATTTAAAAATAAGCGGCCCCGCTTTGATTAAGAATTTTGAGAAGCATTTGCGCAGACATTTAATTGACATAGAAAGGGATGAGGTTTCAAAAATCAAAAAATTAAAAGACGGCTGTTTTTTGGCGACCACAAAAAGCAAAAACAAGTTTAGGGCGATTTCAATGATTATTGCGACCGGCGCCGATCCGCGGCCCTTGGAAATCCCCGGGGAAAAAGAATTTCTCGGGAGAGGAGTAAGCTATTGTCCTTTATGCGATGGCCCTCTTTTTTCTGGAAAAACGGTGGCGGTGGTGGGAGGAGGAAATTCTGCTTTTGAAGCGATCCTTTTTTTGGCAAAATATGTTAAAAATATCTATGTTTTAGAGCATGGCCCGAAAGTTGTGGCGTTTTCTGATTTGCAGGATAAGGCGATGAAAACGGGCAAGGTGGAGATTATCACAAACGCTTCCGCAAAAGAAATTTTAGGAAAAAAAGCGGTGGAGAGTTTGGTTTATCAAGAGACAAACAAAAAAAGCAAAGAAACGCTTAAAATAAGCGGCGTATTCGTGGAAATCGGGAACCATCCGGCAACGTCTTTTGTAAAAGAATTGGTCGATTTCAGCGAACGCGATGAAATCAAGATCAATCCCAAAACATGCGAAACAAAAACTCCGGGACTTTTTGCAGCCGGCGATGTTAGCGATGTTTTTCCAAAACAAATTGTGGTGGCAGCGGGCGAGGGATGTAAGGCCGCGATAAACGCATATAAGTATATTAATGAATCCAAAATCCAAAATTCCAAAATCAAAGATTAAATCTATAAAAGCCAGAAAAATATTGGATTCAAGAAGGAAGCCCACTATTGAAGTTTCGGCAAGAGCGGGCGATTTTTCCGTTAAATCTGCCGTGCCAAGCGGCGCCTCTTGCGGCAAATATGAGGCAAAAATAATTGACACGGATCAGGCAATAAAAAAAATAAATGAAATCATCGGGCCTGCGCTTGAGGGGCAGGAAGTGATTGAACAGAAAAGAATAGACGATTTTTTAATTGAATTAGACGACTCCAAAGACAAAGGTATTTTGGGCGCCAATGCTGTTTGCGGAGTTTCTATGGCGGTTTGTCGAGCCGGAGCCGCCAGCCTAAATCTTCCTTTATACAAATACTTATACTTAACTAAACTTGCCAGAGGTTGGGCCTCTGATGCCTCTGATTCCGACACCTCTGACAATCTGCCAGAGGTTGGGCCTCTGGCAACTCCTTGTTTTAATATTATCAATGGCGGAGCGCATGCCAGAAACGAGCTGGATATTCAGGAGTTTATGATTGTTCCCCGGCTTGAGAGTTTTTCTGAAAATTTTAAATTGGCAAAAAAGATTTATGAAAAATTGGGCCAAATTATCAAAAAGAAGTTTGGCAAAGCAGAGATAGGCGATGAAGGCGGTTTTTCGCCACCAATTTCAAGAGCAAAAGAAGCCCTTGATTTAATTAAAGAAGCTTCTAACGATTTTGAAAATATAAAAATAATTTTAGATTGTGCTGCTAGTCAATTTCAAAAAGGAGAAAAATATAAAATAGAAAGAAAATTTTTATCTAAAAAAGAATTATCGGGATATTATAAGGATTTAATTTCAAAATACCCGATTGTCGGACTTGAAGATCCTTTCGGAGAAGAGGATTTTGAAGGATGGAAGCTATTAAATTCAAAATTCAAAATTCAAAATTCAAAATTCTTAGCGATAGGGGACGATTTGACAGTAACAAATCCAACAAGAATAAAAATGGCAAAAAAGAAGAATCTTTGCAATGGCATAATCATTAAAATCAATCA
>JBBIKX010000008.1:0-28593 GCA_037445205.1 Candidatus Wildermuthbacteria bacterium | reverse complement strand
TTGGCGATTTTCTTACTGGTGCCCCCGGGAGGGCTCGAACCTCCAACTTTTGGCTTAAAAGGCCACTACTCTACCATTGAGTTACGGGGGCAAATCTTGCGTTCCGCGCAAGGATTCATTTGGAATTTGGCGCTTGATGCTTGGAATTTCCTTGCGTAAAGCACAAAGCTATATTCCTTCATCTTTCAACCTCTCTAACAGTTCTTTTTGTTTTTTGGTCAGCTTTTTGGGGGTGGCAATTTGGATTTTAGCATAAAGATTGCCTCTTCCATAACCCGAAAAGCGGGGAATTCCCCTGCCCGAAATCCTAAAGACCTTGCCCGATTCCGTACCTGCAGGAATTTTTAATAAAATCTGCTTTTCAAGAGTAGAAACTTCTATTTCATCTCCCAAAGCCGCGCTTACAAAAGAAACGGGAACGACAGAATGCAAATCATCTCCTTTTCTTTTAAAAACTTCGCTGGGCTTCACAAAAATTTTTACGTATAAATCCCCCGCCCGACCTCCTTTCTTTCCCGCGTTTCCAGCGCCTGCGAACCTTAAAACCTGACCTGAATCAGCGCCTGCGGGAATTGTAATTTCAATATCCTGATGATTCTTAATTCTCCCCTCTCCCCTGCAAACATTGCAAACCTTTTCGGGAATGCTTCCTTCCCCATTGCAGCTCGGACATTGCGTATAACGAGCCATTGTTCCAAAAAATGTCTTTTTAACTTGCTGGACCTGTCCTGCGCCTCTGCAAGTTTGACATTCGTTTATCTTGCTTTGAGGTTCCGCTCCCCTGCCTTCGCATCTTTTGCAAGCATTGTATTTATAAATATCTATTTTCTTATTTTGATTCTTTAAAACATCTTTTAATTCCATCGAAAGTTCTATTTCAATGTCTTCCCCTCTTCTGATGTCTTTTTTGGCGCGAGAGCTGCCAAATCCAAAAAAATCTCCGAATAAATCCTCCAAATCCGGCGAGCCAAATCCCCCTCCCTGAAATCCGTTTGCCCAAAAAGAACTGAAATCAAATCCGCTAAATGGAGATTCCTGCTGGCCAGAAAATGCACCCTCAAACACTCTGCCATATTGGTCATATTGGGCGCGTTTTTCCTTGTTGGAAAGAACTTGATATGCTTCGTTTATTTCCTTGAATTTATTCTCATCGCCCTGTCCTTTATCAGGATGGTATTTATGCGCAAGATTATAATACGCCCTTTTAATTTCCTCCAAAGAAGCATCTTTTTTAATGCCTAAAACCTGATAATAATCTTTCATTTTTTTAAATTCTGAATCATAAGCGCTAAATCCCAAACAAATTCAAATGACCAAAATTCAAGATTCTAAACACTTGTTTTTAACATTTGGGTTTTGAATTTTGATATTGTTTGGAATTTAGGATTTCTCGTGGTATTCTCCTTCTTCTGACTTTTCTTCTCGAGAGCTCTTGTCTTGATCCTTTCCCCTCGCCTCCTGATCGCTTTTTTTATACATTTTTTCTCCGATTTTCTGAATCGCGCCTGAAAGCTCTTGGATTTTTGATTTAATTTCATCTATATTATCACTCTCTTTTGTTTTTTTCAACGACTCTATTTTTTCTTCAATGTCTTTATTCTCATCCTGCGTAATTTTATCGCCCAAATCTTTGAGCGTTTTTTCTGTGCTGTAAATGAGCGCTTCGGCGGAATTTTTTGCCTCGCTTAATTCTCTTTTTCTCTTATCTTCCTGGGCATACATTTCTGCTTCTTTCTTGATTTTTTCAATCTCTTCCTTAGAAAGGCCCACTGATCCTTCAATTTTTATTGACTGGCTTTTAGAAGTTGCCTTGTCTTTGGCTCCAACAGTTATAATTCCGTCTGCGTTAACGTCAAAACTCACCTCAATTTGGGGAATACCCCGCGGCGCGGGGGGAATCCCGTCAAGGATAAACCTTCCAAGAGAGCGGTTGTCTTTGGCCATTGGCCTTTCACCCTGCAGAACATTAATTTCAACCGAGGTTTGACTGTCGGCCGCCGTTGAGTAAATTTGAGATTTAGATGAAGGAATCGTTGTGTTCTTGGGAATCATAATGGTGTTAATTCCCCCGAGCGTTTCAATCCCCAAAGAAAGAGGCAAAACATCCAGCAAAAGAACGCTTTTTATATCTCCTTGCGGCACCCTTCCTTCTTCTTTTGCTTTTAAAATCTCCGCCTCAATAGATGCGCCCATTGCCACCACTTCTTCGGGATTAATTTCTTTGTTGGGTTCCTTTGAAAAGAATTTTTTGACCGCTTCCCTGACTAAAGGAATCAAAGTGGTGCCGCCAACCAAAACGATTTCATCTATCTGGCTTTTCTCCATTTTTGCTTCATCAAGTGTTTTTTGTATCCTGTCGATAGAGCGATCCACCAAATCATGGGTTAAATTTTCAAACTGGGCTCTCGTTATTTTATACAAAAGATGCTTTGGCCCGGCGCTGTCGGATGTAATAAAGGGAAGGTTGATTTCCGCCTCAAGGGTTGAAGAAAGCTCTATTTTAACGCGCTCTGACGCTTCTTTCAATCTCTGGAGCGCCAAAGAATCCTTTGACAGATCAATCCCCTGATCTTTTTTAAATTGATCAATAACCCAGTTTATAATCCTTTGATCAAAATCTCTTCCGCCCAAATGCGGCTCTCCTCCCGTCGCTATCACTTCAACAATTTCGGGCGTGGTGTTCAAAATAGAAACATCAAAAGTGCCCCCGCCGAAATCATAAACCGCAATCTGCAAATTCTTCTTTTTCGTCAGGCCATAAGCCAAAGCGGCGGCGGTGGGTTCATTTATGATTCTCAAAACTTTCAAACCCGCGATCTCTCCGGCGGCTTTGGTGGCTTTTCTCTGGGAGTCGTCAAAATTCGCGGGGCAAGTAATGACTGCCGAATCAATCTTCTCTCCGGTTTTTTCTTGGGCGTCCATTTTCAATTTCTGAAGGATCATCGCTGAAATCTGAATGGGAGTATGCCATTTCTCTCCCATTTTTATTTCAACGCCGCCGTCGCTCTTTTCCCTTGTTTGATAAGAAAGAAGTTTCAGTTCTTTTTGGACCTCAGAGTCAGAATATCTTCTCCCGATAAATCTTTTTATGGAGTGAATGGTATTCTGCGGATTGGTAACGGATTGTCTTTCCGCAAGAACCCCCACTAAAACTTCATTATTTTTTGCCAAAGCTACCACTGAAGGAGTCAAAACAGATCCTTCGCGGTTCTCCAAGCATTTTGGCTCGCCGTTCAGAATGGCTGCCATTTTGGAAATCGTTGTCCCCAAATCTATTCCGAGTGTTTTTGCCATATTTTTTAAATTTTTTTAAAATTTTATTTTAATCTGATTTATTCCTTGCGATTATTACCTTGGCGGGCCGAATAAGTTTATCTTTCAGCTTATAGCCCTTTTGTTTGATTTCAGCGATACAATCCTGATTATATATGCTTTCTTCAATTATTCCAACCGCTTCATGGATATTTGGATCAAATTTATCGCCCGGGCTTGTGGAAATCTCTTCTATGCCTTCTGCCTCCAACAATTCTCTCAATTGTTCTTTGATCCTTAAAAATCCCTGTATATATTGATTGCCGATCAAATCCTGCGGAAGCGAACCTGAAGCGCCTTCAAAACTGTCCAGCAGGGGCAAAATTTTAATCGCCATCGATTCATTGGCGTATTTTAAAAATTCCTCAATTCGGCGCCCTTCGTCTTTTATATAATTTATAAAATCAGCGCGGGATCTTTGCCATCCGTCAAGATATTGATCTTTTGTCTGTTCGGCCTGTTCCAGCTTTTTTTTCAATTCTTCCAAATTATCCTCTGGTTTTTTTTCCATTTTTTCTTGGCTCATAGATTATCAAAAAAATTAAAAGCGGTATAGAGCAAACAAAGGTTCTTTTTATAAGCCATTCTTTTTGGCCCAAGCATTGCTATGGCGTTTCCCTTTTTGGATTTGGGAAAACGAGCTTTGCATATTATCAAACTGAATTGATCGCTGGAAGAAATTGGATTATCCCTTCCGATAAAAACTCTTATTTTGTTAAACTCTTCCTGCGAAAAAATCCCTCCGATCTTTTTTTCTGTTTCTTTGACCAGTTTTATAAAGTCCCTCAAAACTGCGCCGTCCCTGAATTCGGGCTGGAACATCAATTCTTTCCAACCGTCTTCGCAAAGAAAATCCCGATCAAGAGAATAGCTCATCGCCAAACAGTCAGAAAGATGGGCGAACTCTTTGACGATTCTTTGCACGAAGGTTATCGTGTTTTGCAATTCTTCTCTGAAATTTTCAAGCTGGGAAAGCAGAGACTGCTGAGTTTTAAGCTCATCAGAAATTATTTCTTGCACCAAAAAATTATATCCTTTGTTGGTCGGAACTCTTCCCGAAGATGAATGAGGCTGGAAAAGGTATCTGTTTTTTGTAAGAGAGATCATTTCGTTTCTGATGGTCGCCGGACAAATATCAAAATCATATTCCGCAGAAAGCTGTAAAGAGCTAACCGGCTGGGCCCGCTCTATATATTTATCCGTGATTAATCTCAATAGCCTTTTTTGTCGGGAAGTAAGCGCTGTCATTTTTTTATTATAATCATTACGAATTAGCAGTCAAGGGTTTTGACTGCTAATTCGTTGCCAAAAAAGAACCGGGGGAATTATGCGCAAACTCTAAGGGCTTGTTTCTGGGCGTGTTTTTCTTTACAATGAATTAATGAAAAAATGGATTGGGATAATTCTTTTATGCCTTGTTGTCTTTTTGGCTGGCTTTTTTCGTTTTTGGAATATCCAAAATGTTCCGCCTGGGCTTTATCCTGATGAGGCAATATATGCCAATGACGGGATTACTTCTCCGGGAAAGGTCTTTTATTCGGAAAATAATGGCAGAGAGGGCCTCTGGATGAATCTTCTTTTTCTGTCATTTAAAATATTCGGAGTAAGCGTAGTTTCTTTAAGGGGATTTTCTGCGCTGGCGGGAACGCTTACGGTCTTTGGCCTTTATTTGCTCACAAAAGAAATCTTAAAACAATACGGGCCTTTAAAATTTAAAAAAGATACAATTGCCCTGCTTGCTTCATTTTTTTTGAGCGTTTCCTTTTGGCATATCAATTTCTCGCGAATCGGATTCAGGGCTATTATGCTGCCCCTTATTTTAGTTTATTCTTTTTATTTCTTTTTTTGGGGACTTAGGGGAAAAAATTGGAAATTGGCTGTTTCGGGAATCATTTTTGGCTTGGGATTCTACACGTATTCAACTTTCAAGTTAATGCCCATTTTAATTTTGGCTGTCCTCTTTTATGTTTTTGTAACTGAAAAAGCGTCCAAGAAAAAGATATTTCTTCGCCTGCTTTTCTTTTTTTGCATACCCGTTCTTATAACTTTTTTGCCCCTCGCGCTTTATTTTCTTAAAAATCCATCTGACATAATAGGCCGACTGGGCCCAATTTCAGTCTTTGCCCAGCCAACGCCAATAAAAGCCTTCTTTGAAAGCTTGGGAGCTCATCTTTTAATGTTTAATTTCAGAGGCGATGGCAATTGGAGGCATAATCTGCCAAACTCTCCTCAAATTTTTTGGCCCGTGGGCATTGCTTTTATAATTGGATTTTTCTGGCAAATTAGGACGCTGATCTCCTGTTTTAAAACTAAAAATTCAAGAGAGATGTTTCTGCCTCTTTTTTGCTTGGGCTGGTTTTTTATAGCGATTCTTGGAGGGGTATTGACCTACGAGGGAATCCCCCATGCTTTAAGAACTATTGGCATTATTCCGGTAGTTTATATTTTTTCAGCCATGGGCGCATATATTATTTTTGATTTTTTAAAGTCGCGGATAAAAAAGAAGGCGATATTAAACGCATTTATTGTATTTTTCTTTTTGTTCGTTACATTTTTTTCTTACAAGCAATATTTTGTGGCTTGGGCGGGAAATGAAAACGTCGATGGGGCATTTACCAAGCCATTTGTGGAAATGGGAAATTATTTAAACTCACTGGGAGATAATTATAAAAAATATGTAATCGTTAACGAGCCGGGCGTGGCCGTTCCCTACCCCGATGGCGTACCGGTATCCGCTCAAACTTTGATGTTTATAGAAAGGACGAAATTTAAAAATCCAAGGACCGTTTATATCAGGGCCGATGAGCTTTACAAAATAGCCGATCAGGAAAATGCCATCATTTTGCTTATGAGGGACAATGAAGAAATTTTAAAAGAATTAACCGCCAAATTTCCCCGGGGAGTTATACAAAAAAACTATCCCATCATCACTTTCGCCTTATAAATTAAATAGTTAATTAAAAAATATGAAAAAAAATTTGTTTTTTTGGCTGATCCCTTTTTTCTTGGTAATTGCCGGATTTCTGATTCTGTTTTTCAGCGCCCAAGAAATGTCTTTAACAATGGATGAGCTGGCCCACACTCCAGCTGGCTTCTCTTATCTTTACAAAAAAGATTTTCGCCTTAATCCCGAACATCCGCCCCTTGTAAAAGATTTGGCGGCTATTCCTTTGATGTTTCTAAATCTAAATTTCCCCGAAAATCATGATTCTTGGCAGACGGGCGTAAACAATCAATGGTGGTTCGGAAATCAATTTATTTTTAAATCGGGAAATGATGCGGATAAAATAATTTTTTGGTCGAGAATTCCGATGATGCTTTTAACGGTATTTTTCTGGCTGTTCGCCTATTTTTGGTCAAAAAAAATTATTGGAGAAAAATATGCCCTGATCGTTTTGTTGTTGGCCGTGTTTTCCCCCACCATTCTTGCCCATGGGAATCTTGTCACAACAGATATCGGCGCATCTTTGGGCTTTTTATTGGCGACTTATTTTTGGCTTGAATTTTTGAAAAAACCGGGGGCGAAAAATATTATTTTTGCGGGCGTAGTGCTTGGATTTTCCCTGCTTTTGAAATTTTCGCTGATACTTTTGGTGCCGATGCTGGGCATAATAACCATTGCTTATTTCTGGGCGGCGGAAAAGAAATACAGGGAATGGATGAAATACATTTTTCAGGGAGCAATTGTTTTGTGCGTAGCGCTTTTGCTCATTATATGGCCCATATATTACGTTCATACACTAAATTATCCCCAAGAAAAACAAATAGCGGACACCCAAGAAATTCTTGCCTCAGGCCCTATGAAATTTTTAAAGAACGCTACTGTCTGGCTGGCGGGAATTCCGCCCCTAAGGCCGCTTGTTCATTACGGCCTGGGGCTTTTGATGGCAACTCAGCGCGTCGGAGCGGGAAATACGGTTTATTTTCTTGGAAATGTTTCAAACGCGGGATGGAAGCATTACTTTCCGGCCGTTTATCTTTTAAAAGAACCCCTCGCTTTTTACATCTTGGCGTTCGTGCTTTTGATAATTATGGCTGGCCTCATCCTTAAATCTGGAATGTTTTGTTGCAAGGAAAGAATCCAAAAAATCAAAAAATGGCTGGCAGAAAACATTGACATTTTTTCACTACTGACAATTATCGGGATTTACTGGATAACCTCCGTTTTAGGAAACCTTAATATCGGGGTAAGGCATGTTTTGCCTGTTATTGTCCCTACCTACATATTCATTATATTTTTGCTGAAAAGAATAAAAGAGCGCCTGAGTTCAAAAACGGCAAAAAAAATGCTGTTTGGATTTGTTTCGCTGATTCTGGCTTGGTATCTGGGCTCGTCCCTCTTTGCTTTCCCCCACTATATCCCCTACTTCAATGAGCTGGGCCAAGGGACAAAAAACGGATATAAATACGTAGTTGATTCCAATTACGACTGGGGCCAAGATTTAAAACGGCTTCAAGGATTTGTTGAAAAGAATAATATTGAGAAAATCAAGGTTGATTATTTTGGAGGAGACGATGTGGGATACAGACTGGGCGAGAAATGGGAAAAATTTGATCCCCAATCAGGCCCCCAGAGTGGATGGATTGCGGTTTCAGGAACTCTTCTTCAGGGAGGAAGAGGTACGCCCACCAAAGACTTCAACCAGCCGACCGGTTATTATAACTGGCTTAACAACTATCAGACAATATCCCGGGCCGGATACTCAATTTTTATATACAAAATAGATTAAAGCTATTTGATCTTGTAAAAAATTTTTTCAAAACGAAGATCAATATATTCAATCTGATGTTTTTTATCAGAAGGAATTTGTTTTTCCAAAATAAGCCCTAACTGCTGTATCTGCCAATCAATGCTTTTTTGGGGGCTGAAAACTAAAAGCCAATTTTGATCAGTTGTCACCTCAATTTTTTCAGACGAGACGTTAATAAGCTTGATTTTGATAAAGAGATTGTTTTCCAGCGCTTTTATGATCAATTGCGCTTTTATCCATAAATTTTTCTCAATAATTGTTTGTCCGATTACTGCCTCGTTTTTTTCTGTTTTCAGCAAAACCAAATCATTTTCTGAAGTTGCAAAAAGATAGCCGCCGTCATCAACCAAAAAACATTCTTCTTTTAAGCAATAATTTGCAACAGGGCTTCTTTCAAGAACGATAAACGAAATACCCCCGGGGAGATTTTTTTTAATTTTTATTTCTTTAAGCGGGGGGAATTTGTCCAGAAGATTTTCTATCGCGCTGTTTTTTTTGAAAAAAAAGATGTTGGAAGAAAAATTTAACGGGCTTTTTTTGCCGACCATCGCGGCTATTTCGTTTTGAAAGGCATTTATGTCTAAATATCTCACCTCCCCATCTGTTTTTATATTTTTTATCCTGAACGCGGGGGAAAATATGAAAAGATATATTAATTCAAAAACTATTATTATAACTCCCAGAGCCCGCCAAAAAATGCGCGCTTTAAAAAAGGATTTTCTTTTTCTGATTTTTTTATATTTGGCGTATTTTTTTTCCTGATTAATCCGGGTCATAAATGACGCTTTATCTTTCGCATTTTTTCTACAAAAAAATTAAACCAGTATTTATTTGATAAAACATAATCCGCCGTTTTTAAATATTCCTCCTTTCTTCCCCCAAATCCTTTTTTGAACAATGAAAGGCCGGCCCAGGGATGATTTTTTTTATCCTCCGGAGCAATGCCCCAAAAACTATAATAATCGCATCTCCTCTTTTTTGCTTCTTTGATGGCTTCCCATTGTAAAAGATAGCTCACGGGAATTTTTGAATGCTTTGTATCAGATGCCCCTTGGTGATAAAAACCAAAATTTTGCCAATAAATGATTATGGCCGAAGCCATAATTTCGTTTCTGTATCTGCCCAAAAATATCAATGCGTTGTTGTCTTTTAAAAACGACTCAAGCTCTTTTTCTAAATAATTGAGGGAAAAAGGAACAAAGTTCTGGCGGGCGGAAGTTTTTTTATAAAGCTCAAAAAAAACTTTGAGATCTTCTTTGTTTTCGCTTTTTATGATTTCAATTTCTTTATTTTTCTGGGCCTGGCCGATAAGATATCGCGTTGTTTTTCTCATCAAAGAAAGCAGCTCTTCTTCGCTTTTTGCAATATCCAAAATCCAGCTTATTTCCGGATGCATATGGATCGGCGCAGGCCTGAAGCCAAGGTCTCTAAAAATTTTTATGTTTTCCTCTTTATTTTCCCAAATTGGACAAATTCTTATAAAATCAACTTTCTCTGCCCTGCCAAGTTCTTTCAGATAACTTAATAAAATTTCCAAAGTTCTTAGCTTTTCACTTTGAGATTTTAATTTTGTATTTGGCCCGTGCTCTGCCATTAAAAAAACGCCTCTTTTTGCGCTGATCTTTACAACCAAGGAGGTTAAAATCAAGCATTCGTTTTCATAAACTCCCAAGCGCCAAATTCTTTGACCCATTAGCCTTGAAAACTCGCCCCAATTCCAAGATTGAAGAAAGGTTTTGGGATAGCAATCTGTCAAAAAATCTTCCCATTCTTTTTTTTGTTTTATTTCTCTGATTATCATCAGGAATTTAAAAACATTGGTTTATAATCCGCTTGCCTTTGAAGCTCTTTCGGTATAAGTGTCTTCTTGGGTATTAACTCTTATTATATCCCCTATTTCAATAAACATTGGCACGCTTATTAAAGCGCCTGTTTCAAGTTTGGCCATTTTTGTTCCTCCTGTCGCCGTATTCCCTTTAAATGAAGGCGGGCAATCTGTCACCTTAAGATCAACTTTTATGGGCAGACGGATATCAACGATTTCTCCTTCTATCAAAACCGCCTCAACCTCAGAGTTCGGTTTTAAATATTTCAACTTGTCTTGGATAATGCTGGGGGGCAACTCCATTCTCTTGGAAGGATCGTTAATCTCGCAAAAAACATTTTTTTCGCGGTGGCTGTAAACAAATTTTATGTTTCTGGTTTCAAGCTGAACTTCTTCAAATTCGTCTGATTGTTGAAATGTTTTTGAAACAAGGGATCCTGTTTTTAAATTTTTTATCTTTACCCTGACCACGGGCCTTTGCTGCTGCATTCTGATGAAGGAATAGTCTAAAACAACCCATGGCTGATTCTCATGAAAAAAAATAATTCCTTTTTTTAAATCGGTATATTTAAGCATATCTTTGTATAAATATTTTAATGTTTTTTTTAAAAAAGAAGAAGGGGATGGTCTCTCAACCACCCCCCGTCCTTAGCATGTACCAGATATCAGGCATACGCCTTCCGATTTCTCTTTGACCGATCTTACAGTCCAGCCCGAAACCGACAAGCCACTCGGGACGAGAAACAACAAAACCCACGAAGTTTACCGGCATGGGGTCAGGGCTTTTTCTGCGCAGCAAAACGCAGGTTGTAAGCGTCTTGCTGGATCTGCAAACCGCCAAATAAAGCGAGAGGAATCTAAGGGTCGCCTCTCCGTCAACGATGTCGTCCACAAGCAAAACGTGCCTGCCCGCTACACAAGCCACATCGCGCAGAATAGACGGCTCTGACGCATGGCCTTCTTGATCCCTCGTTCTTACCTGTATGAAATCTTTCTCTATCGGGATTTCCGGAAGGCAGGAACGCAGTCGCGGGACCAATTCCCTGACAAAGGGTTTGACGCCCTTAATAACACCCACCACAAGCAGGCCGTCTGATCTCGCTCTTTCCATTATCGGCGACCGATAGTATCCCGCTATCTCTTGAACCAACCCTTCAATACGTTCGATGATCTGTCTTCTTGAAAAAGCCAGTTCCAATGGGCCCAGAGGCCCGCCATTTTTTGCCCTTTTCATCCGTCACCTCCTTTTTCGCACATGCAAAGAATTTATTATCTTATATTATTTTCCCGGATTGTCAAATTATTTTTTCAAAAAATTTATCAAAAGATCCGAAATGCGCATTGCTTCTTTTTCGGAAATATTGATGTTTGTCGGCAAATTAACAATATGGTTTGCAACGAATTCTGCGTTCGGACATAATCCAAAAATATAACCCGCTCTTTTTTGATCTGTATCGGGAGGCATTATAGGCGCCTTGCGCCATCCATCGTCTATAAATATTTTGTTATCGCGAAACATTTCTAAAATCTCGTCTGTATTTTTATTATGAAAGATTATGGGAAACCGCATATAAATTTTTCCCTCGCTTTTTGGGAGGATTGATATTCCAAAACTATTTTTTAATTTATCAAAATAAATTTGGGCTATTTTTTCTGAATGTCTTTGAAATTTCTCTAATTTTTTTATTTGATTTTCAGCGATTAAAAGCAGGGCATTTGGCATTTTCCGGAAAAAATTTTTACTGAACTTGCCTGATTTTTCTTTTTGGGAAACCGCCTTTGAAAGAATTTTTAACTTTTGGAAAGATATCAGCAGAAATTTGCCCAGCCAAGGCAATTTATAGCTTGGCTTTATAACATATTCTACAATCAAGGGGTGTAAAAGCTGTTGTAAAATCCATAAGCGATTGGGATATCTTGTTTTTTGGCGCAATTTTGTTATTTTTCCACCCAAAACTTTGTCTTTAATTATCAACATCCCCCCAAAAACAGAAGAAATCACCTTATCTCTGCCAAAGCTGAAAAAAGCGGCATCTCCAAAAACACCCAACTTTTTTTGATTGTACTTCGCTCCCAAAGAATGGGCGCAATCTTCAATCAAAAACAAATTATGTTCTTGGCATATTCTCTGAATTCTTTCCATATTCGCCCCAAGACCAAAAGTATGTTGGACAATAACCGCTCTGCTTTTGGAGGTGATTTTTTCTTCCAAATCCATTGGATTAATATTCAATGATTCTTTTTCTATGTCTACAAAAACAGGCACGAGCTTTAAAAAAAGTACCGGATTAACCACCGCGTTGCAGGTAAACCCCTGCATTAAAACCTCATCTCCCTCCTTCAATTCCAAAGATTTTAAAATTGCCAAAAAAGAAGAGCGCCCGCTGTTAAAAGAAAGGGCGTATTCTGCCCCAAATGATTCTTTAAAGCGCCTTTCCACCCTCAATTCTGCATTTCCTCTCTTCCAGGCCCATGGCTTAAATAAAATGCGCCAAATCAAAGACAAATCGTCTTTTTCCACATTCGGAGACAAGGAAATAAATATTGGCTTTTGAGCGATGTTTTTTTCCATTTTAAAGCAATAATTTGGTCAACCCCCCGGGGGATCTTCCTTCTAAAAGAATTATATCCTCATCCTTGAAAAATTCTTTTAATTTTTTTGAAATCATTATGGGGCTTTCCAGATACAAAATATTTTTTTCATCCATTCCCTGACTTTGAGCGCCCTTTTTTATGTCTTCAAATTTTTCATAAGCGGTAATAATTGCCAAATCGCAAACTTTGGCAATTTCTTTTCCGATTTTTTGGTGGATTTTTGACGAATACTTACCAAGCTCAATAATGCAGGGCATAACAATAACTTTTTTTCCCTTCCATAGTTTTAAATATTCCAAGTGAGCGATTACTGCGCTTGGATTCGTTGAATAAGTGGAATCAATTATGTTTAAATTATTCTTATTTTTTATTAATCTTAAAGTCCCGTCTTGCGGTTTAATTTTTTGGCAGGCAGGGGCGATTTCTTTTAAGCTCATTTTAAGCTCTTTGGCGCAACAGACAGCCAAAAGAATATTTTCTATATTTTGGGATCCCAAAAGATTTACCCTGAATTCAACCGCTTCATCTTTTCTTGAAGAGATTTTAAACAAAAGAAATTCCTTTTCTGCCCTAATATCCTGCACCCAAATGTCTTTTTTTTCTTTAACAGAGCAGAATTTTATATTTTTCAGTTTCGGATTATAGTTTTGGATTTTTAATTTAGAGTTCTTGATTATGTAACTATCTTCGTTAAAAATCGCCATTCCATTTTCGGGCAAGCTCTCGACAAGCTCTTTCCCGCCTTCCGATGATATTAAATTTTCCATTGACCCGAACAAAGAAAGATGCTGTTCGTTTATACCGCAGACAATTCCTATTTGAGGCTGCAAAAACCTGCAAACCTGCTTCACCTTGCCTTTGTCATAAGCCCCTATTTCAGCTATAAAAATTTCTTGATCTTTTAAATCTTTTAAAATTGTCCGCGCAATGCCTACTTCAGAATTATTGTTTTTCGGAGTTTTTAACACCTTAAATTTTTCTGAAAGAATTTGGGCTAAAAACTCCTTTGTGCTCGTTTTCCCGTAGCTTCCGGTAATCCCTATAACGATCAGGTTTTTGTGGCGCTCCCTTTTTCTTTTTGCTTTCTTTAAAAGTCTATATTGAAAAAACATTGTAAGGGGCGAAAAAAAGAATACAAAAATGCTTACAAAGGTGAATATGAACAAATCAATTGTTAAAAGTACGCGGATAAAGCTGGAAGTGTTAAAAAAAAGAATGGCAACCGCGATGGCCAAGGCAAACGATGCCGCTAAAATCATGCTTGATTTGAGTGTGGGAATCGGTCTCAAAATAGTTTTTCTAAAAATGCCCAGAAGAGTTTTTAGCGCCTCAAGAATATAAATCAGAAACAGAATATAGACAAAAAAATTAGAAATAAAGGATAGAAAAAGAAGCGATATTTTAATGATAAATGTTCTATTTTGAAAGATTTTTTTCCCTTTTTCGGTCCTAAAATGATCTATAAATCTTTTTCTGTGATATTCTTTTAGCTGCCAAAGATAAACCCAAAAAAAGAGACGCCTTATAAGGGCTATCGTCCAAAAAATAAAAATTATGAAATTAATCGCGCTCATTTTCTATAAATTCAATGATTATTTTTGTTAGGATATCGGGCAATTCGCGATGAGGCCTGTGTCCGCAATCAATCAATTTTAATTTTGAATTTTTAATCTTTCGGTTCATCAGGTAAGCATCTTGAAGAGGGGTAATTTTATCCTTTTTCCCCCAGACAACCAAGGTTTCTACGTCTATTTTCTCAAGGTATGGAGTTAAGTCCTCTTCCACCACTTTAAGATAGCTTCCTTTTTTGGTCCCTTTTGCTTCTAAATAATCGGTCTTTCCAAGAATGATGCAATAAAACGCTTTTTTAAAAAGATTGTATCCGGGAAGCCATTCAAATTTTTTAAATATTTTGGCCAGAGAATTACACAATTTCTTTCCCGCAGTCTTTTTGGGTTTTATGCCGGCAGCGTCAACCAAAATTAGTTTTTTGATTTTTTGAGGGTGTTTGGCCGCTAATTTAACGGCGACTCTTCCCCCAAAAGACTGCCCTAAAAGATAAAATTTTTCGAGGTTTAATTTTTCCGCGAGTTCTAAGACAAAATCAGAAAATTTCTGGACATCCCAAGCTGACGGAATTGGACCGCTTGAACCAAAACCGGGAAAATCGAAAACAATCACTTTGAAATGTTTTGATAAAATATTTTGAATATTTTCCCAAGAAGATTTGCCGACTCCCCAACCGTGCAAAATTAAAAAAGGATCGCCTTCGCCCTCAATCCTTATCGCGGTTGGAACTCCTTTGACGCTGATAATTTTTTCTTCCATTTTCTGACTCTAAATTAACGGCGCGGTTAAGTTGCTTTTTCTTTTATCTTTGGGAATAAATTTAAACTTCAAATACTTCCTTAAAATCTTTGGCATAAGTATTCTTCCGTCCTTTTGCTGAAAATTTTCCAAAATAGCGATTATGGTTCTTCCTATCGCAACGGAGGTGCCGTTAAGCGTATGAACAAAATCCGTTCCTTTTCCATTTTTGTATTTGATATTCAGTCTTCTCGCTTGAAAATCCGTGCAATTGGAAGTAGAGTGCGTTTCCCTATATTTTTCCTGCGAAGGGATCCAGGCTTCTATGTCATAAGTTGCGGCGGAAGGGCGAGAAAGATCCGCTGCGCATAATTTGACGATCCTGTGGGGAATCTCCAGCAATTTCATTATTTTATGAGCCAGTCCGAGCAAATAAAGATGCTCTTTTTCCGATTGATCGGGTTTTGCAAAGCTGAACATTTCCAATTTATCAAATTGATGAACCCTAAAAATACCTTTTGTGTCTTTTCCGTAAGATCCCGCCTCTTCTCTAAGGCAAGTTGAAAAAGCAAGATATCTTTTGGGCAAATCTTTTTCTTCAAAAATTTCATCTTTGTGCATGGGGCCAATTGATTGTTCCGCAGTGCCGATTAAAAAAAGACTGTCTTTTTCAAGAAAATAGCGCTCTTCCAAATCTTCTTTTGTGTCAACATAACCCATCGCTTTCATTAAATCATTCTTAACGATAATCGGAGGAAAAACCGGAATAAAATTTTCTTTTAAAAGAATATCAAAAACGAATCTTATCAGGGCTAATTCAATCAAAGCCGCTTCGTTTTTTAAATAGGCAAAACGGGCGCCCGAAACCTTAGCCCCTCTTGTCAGATCAATTAAATCCCACATTCGGCCGAGTTCTGCGTGGTCTTTGGTCGGAAAATTAAAATCAGGGACTTTCCCCCACCCGCTGACGATAACATTGTCAACTTCGCTTTTCCCTTCTGGAACATCTTCCAAGGGAATATTTGGCAAAAGCAAAAAACTTTTTTCAAAATTAAGCGAAATTTCATTAAATTTATCTTCTAAATATTTTATTTCTGATTTTATTTTTTTCGCCTCTTGGAAGTTTTTTGGATCTTTTGTGGCCAAGAAGGAAATTTTATTTTTTTTCGCCCTTAAATGCTCTAATTTTTGCTGCGCTTCTCTTTTTTGCTCATCTAGCCTCAAAAGCTCGTCCACATTAAAATCGACGCTTCTTTTTTTAAGCGCGTTTTTTATTTTGTCTGGATTTTCCCTTAAAATTCTTATATCAATCATATTTTATTGTTTTTCTTGGGGGCGCATCATCGGAAAAAGAATTGATTCTCTTAGCGATTCGGAGCCCGTCAAAAGAGCCGCAAGTCTGTCAATCCCCATCCCAAATCCGGCGCATGGCGGCATTCCGTATTCAAGCGCCTCTATAAAATCATTATCAATCCTTTGGGCCTCGGAAAATCCCTCGCGGTACATTTTTTCTTGTTCCTGAAATCTTTTTTTCTGTTCAATCGGATCGTTCAACTCGGAAAAAGCGTTAACAAGCTCCCATCCGGCAACAACCAGCTGAAAATTGGCCAGTTTTTCTTTTTCTTTCGGATTTGATTTGGCCAGAGGAAAAGCGCCGTACGGATGATGAATAATAAAGGTCGGCTCCCAAATCTTTTCCCGGCAATATTTCTTATATATTTTATCGGCGATTTCAGCCATAGCCTCTCCCTTTTCATATTTTATTCCCATTTCTCTGGCTCTTTTTTTCAGGGCGTCGATATGAATATTCTCCAGATTAATTCCGGTTTCCTTCTGAATAAGCTGAAAAAAATCTATTCTTTTAAATGGCGGCTTGAAATCAATCTTCTTTCCGTCCCTTTCAATGTGATTATTCTTGAAAATATTTTTAACCGCGGAATAAAGCATTTCTTCGCACATTTTCATTAATTGCTTATAATCGGCGAAAGCCCAATAAAATTCAAGAATTGTAAAATCCGGATTATGAAATTTGTCCATGCCTTCGTTTCTAAAAACCCTTCCTATCTCAAAAATCTTCTCATATCCGCCGATGATTAATCGCTTAAGATAAAGCTCTGGGGCGATTCTTAAATATAAATCTATTTCAAGCGCGTTAAGATGAGTTTTGAAGGGCTTTGCTTTGGCGCCGCCATATATCGGCTGAAGGATCGGTGTTTCCACCTCTATGAATCCGTTTCTTATCAAGAAATTTCTTAGTTCTTGGATAATTTCATGCCTTTTGACAAATTTATCTTTTGTCTCGCGGTTAAATGTCAAGTCGAGATATCTTTTCCTGTATCTTTCTTCAACATCTTTTAGGCCGTGCCATTTTTCCGGCAAGGGCAGAAGAGATTTTGAAAGAATTTTATAATCTCCGGCAAAGATTGTCTTTTCTTCTCGTTTAGTTTTAAAAAGCGTTCCTTTTATTTCTATAAAATCTCCTATGTCAAAATAATCCAAAAATGTTTTGTAATTTTTTTTCCCCAAATGATCTTCTTGCAAAAATGCCTGAATCTTGCCCGTTCCGTCTTCCAAGTCCAAAAAAGCAGAACCGCCGTGACATCTTACAGATCTTATTCTTCCGGCTAAAATTATCTCTTTTTCTGATTTTGAAATGTCGTCAAAACAATCAACCGCTTCCGATATTTGATGGGTTCTTTTTGTTTCTAAAGGATACGGGTCAAAGCTTAAACGCTTCAGGGCGTTCAATTTTTGAAGCCGTAGTTTTCTTATTTCATCTATTGGCCGCATTTATTTTAGTTAAAAATGCCATTATCTTATTTAAGATGATTTTGACAAAAAAGTAAACTCCCCGCCATCTTTCGCATCTGCGAAATTCCGGAGGGGAGCAATGCTCGTTTGAGCTATACCTACAAACCCCGCGCGAAGTCCTCGCGCGACATTGAAGAAATGCTTGCGCCGATCACTTTGATCTGTTGATCGCTGTAGCCGATGTTCAGCGCGCCATGCCCTTCAACGACAATCCGATGAACATCGTTGGTTAGGGCGATTATCAGCGTGGTTGTGTAAGAAGCGTATGGCGGGGGCGGCTCAACGACAATCAAGCTCCATATGGACTTGTCCTCAAGAACGCGAAAACCAGCGCTGCAGTTTCTGACATATCGCGTTAGCGAGAAGAGAGCGCTTGGCTCTTGGTCATGGATACAGGCAAGGTGAACGTAAAAGCATGCACCCTTTTCAGATATCTCTTTTTTCACCTCAACCAGGGCGGGGCGCTGGAAAATCCCTGAAAGCAACCCCTCGCGCCTGTGCCGATCACCGCCCATTGATATTGCCGCTTTGGCCGCCTTAACCATGATTGGACGGGAATCAGACACCAAAATCCTGACCGGGGAATCCGAACTATGTCCTTTATGACACAGCTCAAAATCAACTGACTTTTCCCCCAGCACAGGAGAGCCGACCAGCATTCTTATATCTGCGAGCGCGCTTACTATTGTCGTTACTGGCATCTCCACCTCCTTGTAGGATGAAACGATTATAAGATATAAAATCGCTAAAGTCAACGATAACGCATTCATATTGTTGCCAGAAAGCAGAGAGAAAAGTCTCCATTTGAAAGAAGATTTTACAATTTTATCGTCTAACTCAAAATAAATCATATGCATATGCAAAAAAACAAAGAGGGCCCTCAACCCTCTTTTTCAGATTCTTTTCCGCAACAACCGAATCAACTCTCGAACGGTTGTCCCCGAATGAACGCTAATTAACACCATCGTTTCGATAACCTGAGCGTCAAATTCTCGCTGGCTTGTCCGTCTTTCGATGAATTCCGGCGACTTCCCCTCCCGGACCCATATGCGCCTTTCTTCTCCAAAACGAAGAGCGATGTATTCCATGACGCTTCTCAGATGAGAACTTCTGGGCCTTCTTGCTTTATCCCGAAAAATGAGATCCTGCAAGAAATGTCTAACCTCGTGAGAAGCAATGGTTATCAGTCTTTCCTCCATGGAGGCCTTTGGCCAATCTTTATAATTTCCAATCGGCTTTCCTTGGCCGTCCATTTGGGGAATCCTGTTGCGCTCTCCAAGGCGCTTTGAGATGCCAGGCACATATACAACGTATCCTGCCCCTTTGGTCTTCAAAGGAAAGTATCCGGCAATATCTCCGAACGGACTCTCTCGCCGCGAAAAGTGACAAACTACGTCATGCTTAGGCACCCCAGGCACTGCCCTTGTCAAGAAAGCGATGCAGGCCATAAGATTCATAGACGCGCTCACATCGCCAATTCTGAATCCTTCTTTTACAAGCGTCTCGCTAGCTCTTTCTCTTGGAAAGAGTCGCGAACCCGAAGCGGTTATCTGTCTTACTAACGACTGTGCGTTCACCCTCCCTCCTTCGTTTTTATCATGCGGATAATTAAATTTTACATCATTTTTTCCTAAAAGTCAACAATTGATATTGCGTATGATTATGCGTGTTTTAGAAGATAAAAGCGCCCCACCGGGGCGGGGCGCCCGACTGCTCTACTTCTGCTGATCTTGTTTTTCTGCGATGCAGCTCTTTCTCTCCTCGAGAACAGAAACCAGAGCGCACATCGCAAAATATGCCAGGGTACGGGGGAAGTCCGCTCTCTTCCACGAACCAATGATAGAGCTTACGATGTTGCCGTGGTTGTTGGGAATAGAGGTGTTCTCAATCAGTCTATAGAGAACATAGAGTTCATCCGATTTCTCCACAGACTCAAGAGCCTCTACGATCGCCTCATGGAATAGCTTTGTCATGCTTCCTCACCTCCTTGTAGAGCAGGTATGTCATAGCTTAATTGATAAATGGGAAAGTGTCAAATTTTTATTTTTGGTTAATGAATTAAAAATTAACGAATTAATGCGTTAATCCGTCAATGTTGATTAGATAATTGATCATTTATTTTTCCAACCCTGACTCTTTGGTAAAATACCAATTTAAAACATCTCTTGCAATCGGCAAAGTAGCAACCTGAATACCCTTTACTTCTTCAACCAAAATGGTCAAAACGATTTCTGGGTTCTTATAGGGCGCAAAAACAGTAACCCAGTTGTGATATACGTCTTTCTTGCCTGTTTCAGCCGTTCCTGTTTTTGAAGCGGCTTCAACGGGCAGGTTATTTAACATCAAAGAAGATCCGTAAGTAACGCCCTCCCTCATGCCCCTTTTTACAATCTCAATGGTTTTCTGACTCGCTATGTCTTCTCTTATAATCTCCGGCTCAAACTCCTGAATTATATTTTTATTTTCGTCAATCACCGCCTTTGCCAGTTTTGGCTTTAGCAATCTTCCTCCGTTGGCCAGCGCCGAAACAGAAGAAATCACTTCTATGGGCGTAATGCCTATATATCCCTGCCCGATGGAAAGATTGTATGTGTCACCAGGATACCATGTATTATTCGGGGGAGAAAAACGGTTTTTTTTCCATTCTTTGTCGGGAATAAATCCCTCAACTTCGCCCGGCAAATCTATCGCTGTCTTCTGGTTCCATCCGAATTTTTCAAGATAATCTTTTATCTTTTCCACCCCCAATCCTTTGAAATTTTTATATCCGCCCCCAATTGTGAAGAAAAAAACGTTGCAGGACTCCGCGATGGCTTTGGTTACGCTGGTAAGGCCGTGCGTTCTCCAATCGTTAAAAATATATGGCTTATCGGGGAAATAAGGGTTATCAACGACAATTCTTCCTTGGCAATCAAATTTAAGATTCTCGGAAATTATTTTTTCCTCCAGAGCGGCTGCGGCGATAAGCGGTTTAATGGTGGAGCCGGTTGGATATTTTGCGGAAATCGCCCTGTTTAAAAGCGGTTTGCTCTTGTCGTTTTGCAGCGCCTGCCAATCCTTGTCTAAAATGCCCCAAGAAAAAAGATTGTTATCGTAGCTTGGAATGCTAACAAGCGCAAGAATCCCTCCTGTATTCGGATTCATCGCTATCCCCACTGCTTTTGATGCGCCAATGTCTTTTAGTTTGTTTTTAATCGTTTCATAAAGTTTTTCCTGCAATTCTGCATCAATCCACAAAACAAGCGATTGCCCCGCTTCAGGCAGCGATTCAATCTTTTCAGAAATTATCCTGCCCTTAGCGTCCCTTTCAATAACAATTTTTCCGGACGCAAAATCAAGAATTTCATTATATGAATTTTCCAGCCCTGTTATGGAGCCGCTCTTGCGATAATACCCCAAAATATGAGAAAAAATCTGGCTTTTTTGATAATCCCTTACGCTTTCATTTTTAATATAAATTCCAGAAAAGTTTTCGCTCAACGCTTCAAAAATAATTGAGGAGGAATAATCAAGATTGGGCACCAGAATTATCTCTTTATTCTCCTCCCTGATTAAATCAGATATCCGAATCGGATCTACATTTAAAACAGAGGCGAGGTTTTTAATGGTTTCTTGGGGATTTGTATGGTTTTTTAGAAATTCATCCTTGTCGCAATAGAGAGAGGCGCTTGAGCGGTTAAAGACAAGGGGAGTTAAATTTGCATCGTAAATAATGCCTCTTTGGGATTTTATAGATCGGGAAATAAATTGATTCTTTTGGGAAAGTTCAAGCATTTTATCGTGTTCCAAAATCTGGAACTGGAAACTTCTTAAAAAAACGAGCGAGATTATAGACAAAAAAAGAAGCGAAAAGATAAAAACCGATTTTTGGCCGATCGGCACTTCGGGCTGGTTAGCTAAATCTTTCTCTTCTCCAAGAGCGTCAATCAAAATTTCATCCGGGCCAATGTCAACTTTTTTTCTTTTAATTTTTAAACCTCTTTTTGAAAAAAACATAAATAAAATAAATCATCATTGCCAATAAAAAATTATAAATTATACCCCCAAGATTTAAAAAAATTTTTCTGTGGATAAAAAAATACGCCAAAGAAACAACAAATTGATGCGCAAAAAGCAAAGAAAGAAGGTAAAAAACAAAACTAACGGTTTTTTTCTTATCAAGAATGTTCAGCAAATAATAAGCGAGTGCTAAAACAGTCAAAAAAATCAGGGAGTAAAATCCGAAAAAGTAAGAAGAGAAACAGTCAAAAATAAATCCGGTTATAGCGCCCGAAAGCAGAACGAGCCAGCGCTTTGAACCGAAAATAAAGCACAAAAAAATAAGGTAGACAAAAGCGGCGTTTGGGAGGAAATTTCTGAAAGAAAATTGGCTTACAAAACTTACCTGCGCCAAAGATAAAAAAAGTGGAAAAATAATAAAAAATATTATCTTCTTTGCCACAAAAATATAGTTAAAAATTAATTATCACAAAGACAATGTCCAGATTTTTTAAGTCGGCAAGCGGAGCGATTTTAATCTCCTGAAAAGAACTAAGATCGGTTTTTTTCACTTTTTCAACCGTGCCCACCAATAAACCCCGGGGGACGTTTTCCTGAAAACTTCCCGTAAAAACCATATCGCCCTCCCTTACGTCTTTATCTTTGGGCAGATTATTAATAAGCATAACTGCTCCGCCGGCGGCTATCCCTTCTATTTTGGAATCCCCCATCTCAACATTAAGCTTAAATGCCGGATCGTTGATTAGAGAAACAAGGGCGTTTTCCTGATAGCTCTTTTTGATCTTTCCCAAAAATATATTTTGAGCGTTAATAACCGCCTGCCCCTCTTTGACCTCATCTTTTAATCCTCTGCTGATAAAAACGGCATTGCCATCTACCGATCGGGAAAAAATATTGCCATCGGCGTATTGAAATTTTTTGCTCGGCCTTAAAAGCAAAAGGTTTCTCAATTCTTCGTTTTCTTTTTTAATTGATTGGAACTCTGCGAGTTGGGACAACAAAAGCTGATTCTCTCCTCTGAGCGCCTCATTTTCGTTCTTGAAAGTTGAGCCGTGCATAATTCCGGAGAAAAAAGATGAGGCATTTTGGCCCCTAATCCAGAAAAATCTTTGAATATTTTTTGAAGCAGAAAAAAATAAAGAGCGAATGTTTTCGCCCAGCAAAAGAAATACCAAAAAAATTATTAGCAAAAATGCAGAGATAAGCGCTATTTTGCGTTTTTGGATTTTTTTTGGGAACCTCATGATTCTTTTAATTATACAAAATGGAAATGGCGAAATCCAGCGCAAAGCTGGACTTTTAATGATTGTTCTCGCCCCAAAATTATGAGCAAAACTACACTTTTGCGGCGGCTACCTACTTTCGCATCTTGCGGACACTATCATCGGCCTTGGTATATTTCACTTCTGTGTTCGGAATGGGAACAGGTGGGACAATACCAGAATAGCCGCCACAAAAATGCACAATTTGAAAACGAGATTAAACGAGGAAAACTGAAATGAGAGTCGAGAAAAATGGCTATTAGTACTCCTCGACTCAACTCCTTGCGGAGCTTACATCTGGAGCCTATCAAGGTTGTAATCTTCAACCAGCCTAAGAGGCCTAATCTTGAGGTTAGCTTCCCGCTTAGATGCTTTCAGCGGTTATCTATTCCTAACCATAGCTACCCAGCGATGCTCTTGGCAGAACAACTGGTACACCAGAGGTTAGGTCAACAGGGTCCTCTCGTACTGCTGTCAACTCCTCTTCAAGCCTCTTGCGCCTACGGTAGAAAGGGACCAACCTGTCTCACGACGGTTTGAACCCAGCTCACGTATCCTTTTAATCGGCGAACAGCCGAACCCTTGGGAGCTGCTCCACCCCCAGGATAGGATGAGCCGACATCGAGGTGCCGAACAGAGCCGTTGATGTGGACTCGCGGGCTCTACCAGCCTGTTATCCCCAGGGTAACTTTTGGTTGATGATCTTCCCCGGTCCTAAAAACCAGGGTCGGTTCACTAAGCTCCCCTTTCGGGACTGCGCGGCTTATCCGCCTTGCAGTAAAGCCGGCTTATGCCTTTACACGATCGCTCCGATTTCCATCCGGAGCTAGCCGACCTTATAGACGCCTCCGTTACTCTTTTGGAGGCGAGCGCCCCACTCAAACTGACCGCCAAACACTGTTCCCCGCCTCTGGCGGGGTTAGAATAAAGATTTTGAAAGACGGGTGTTCCATTGGCGGCTCCACCTCGCCCGAAAGCGAGGCTTCAAAGCCTCCCCGCTACGCTCTGCATTCAAAATCAGAACCCAATATCTGGCTACAGTAAAGCTCCTGGGGTCTTTCCGTCTAGCCGCAGGTACCCGGCATCTTCACCGGAATTGCATTTTCACCGGACAACTCCTGGAGACAGTTCTCAGGTCGTTAGGCCTTTCATGCGGGCCGGAACTTACCCGGCAAGGGATTACGCTACCTTTGGACGGTTATAGTTCTTCTGTTTCTTTATATCGCTATAAAGCATGGATCATGTCTTCACCCCGCTTAACGGGGGCTTGGCGTATGATCTCTGGGGATTCTTTTGATAAGATTTCAAGATTTCTTCTTTTGAATATTTTCTCTTTCGCCCTACTATTATCAGATCTCTTAGTTTGAGAATTTTTTCCATTCCTTTTTTGGCAAGATGTTTCTTTTCTAAAACTAAAATTGCGATTTCAGAAAATATCCTAAAGACATTCTGTTTATTGGAAACTATTGGATATCTTTTAAAAAATGGAATAACCGTTAATAGAAGATCATTGAGCTTCCTCACTTCGTAATAACAGATTCCATCTTTTCGATAACGAATTGTTCCACATTTTAATGTTTTTTGGAATAGCTTGGGCAGGACATCATCTTTTTGAGAGATGTTGAATGCCAAGCTAATCTTCCATCCATAACGATAATCTTTTGATCGTTTTATTATAGAAACATTAAAACTTCCCTCACCATCAGCAAAACCGCTTAAATAATATCCAATTTTATCAAAAGTCTTTCCTGCCGATTGACCGCAATTAAACCTTTTTACTGCCATTAATCCATATTAATAAATAACGGCGAGTAGTTCAATATACCCGGTCTTTCCGGCATATAGCCAAGTTTTTTATCCTGAATTACTTCAGGAGGCGGCAACTACTTTGCGTGTACACCGCCGACGTTTACCGGCGCTTCGTTCGATCAGCATTCAACACAAAGTGTCAAACACCGTCGAAGTTGACTAACCGGCACTGGTCAGGCCTCAGCCCCTATACATCCTCTTACGAGTTAAGCAGGGACCTGTGTTTTTGATAAACAGTCGCCAGAGAAACATTAACTGCGCCCCGCCCTCTATGCTATTTGATATTGTCTTTAGAAAAATTGATGCGTAATTAAAAAATTTACTAAAGACTAATTCCAATGGCTTAGAGGGCGGGGAGTCCTTATTGCGAACTTACGGACACTTTTTTGCCGAGTTCCTTCAGGAGATATCATCCGTTCACCTTGGCACGCTTACGCCAGCCTACCTGTGTCAGTTTTGCGGTACGATTCCGTAAAAATTTAGCTCTCTCAAAGATTTTCTAGGAAAACTGCTCATTTCCGTTGCCCCGACCGAAATCAGAACTTCTCGCATCCCATTGGAAAACCTCAGGACACGAATGGAAATCCGATAATCCACGGAAACTACAAGCTTTCGTCTCTTTGAGAAAAAATTTCAACGGAGGGCCGGAATATTAACCGGCTGTCCTTTGACTGCCCCTTTCGGGTTCGCCTTAGGATCGCCTAACCCTTGGTTGATTGCCATTGCCAAGGAAACCTTAGGCTTTCGGTGTTCCGCATATTCTGCGGAATTGTGGTTACTCATGCCAACATTCTCACTTCCTCACCCTCCAACAAACCTCACGATTTGCTTTCAGCGGATGAGAAACGCTCCCCTACCAATCGCTCACGCCTCGCTATGCTCGCCGCTCGCTCAAATTCAAAATGTAAAATGCAAAAGTCAAAATTTAGGCATTCGTCTGCGACGAATAAATTATATTAATTTTGCATTTTGATACTTGCAATTTGCATTTGAGTTCGTGCCGAACGCAGCGAGGCGCGAACGATTTCCTATCTTCGGTAGTGAACTTTAGCCCCGTTAAATTTGCGGCGCATTTCGCCCTTGTCCCGCCAAAATGGCAGAACTAGAGTAGTGAGTTGTTACACACTCTTTAAAGGATGGCTGCCTCTAAGCCAACCTCCTACCTGTCAAGGGCAAAACACTTCCTTAAGTTGCACTTAGTTCACATTTAGGGACCTTAGATGAGGATCTGAGCTCTTCCTCTCGCGACCAAGAAGCTTAGCCCTCTTGGTCTGACTCCTCCGCATATTTTCTGCCATTCGGAGTTTGGTAAAAATACCTGGATTTCTCCAAGGAATTTCTTCCAGTGCTCTACCTGCAGAAAATTTTGGCGGAAGGCTAGCCCTAAAGCTATTTCGGGGAGAACCAGCTATTACCAAGCTCGATTAGCTTTTCACTACTTACCCCAGGTCATCCCAGGAAATTGCACGTTCCACGGGTTCGGACCTCCCCCCGCACTTCTGCGGGGTTCATCCTGCCCAGGGCAAGATCGCTTGGCTTCGGGTCCTCGTCCAACTTTCTATGCCGCTAAGTAAACTTAGAGCATTGCGCGCTTTTAACACTTGCTTTCGCTTTGCCTCCTCCCCAAAGGGGATTAGACGAAAAGTTGAACGAGACTCGTTGGCTCGTTGTACAAAAAGTACGCCATGACCCCCACACTAATTAAGCAGAGACTTTATCTAAATTCGCGCGAAGCGCGCTGCTTGATTAGTGTGGGGGCTCTGACTTTTTGTGGGCAAAATGGATTCAGGTTCTATTTCATCGCCCTCACCGGGCTGCTTTTCACCTTTCCCTCACGGTACTTTGTTCGCTATCGGTGATCGGGTAGTATTTAGCCTTGGCTGTTAGTCCAGCCTACTTCCCACCAGGCTTTCGTTCCCGATGGTACTCAGGAAAGATTCCAAGAAGCGTAAAATCATTTTTGCTTACGGGACTTTCACCCTCTATGGTTGCACTTTCCAGAAACATTCAGCTAACAATTTTACCTAAATGCTCTTCCTCAACAATGATTCTTCAGCTTACTATTCTAGCTGAAGAATCATTTTGATGAAACCTTCCTATAACTTCCGCTTGTGTAAACACAAGCAAATTTGGGCTACTTCCCATTTCGCTCGCCGCTACTAAGGGAATTAACAAACTTGTTTCTTTTCCTCCGGGTACTAGGATGTTTCACTTCCCCGGGTGTTGCTGCCGCGATTTGCGCGGCTCGTCGTGTTTTGCACGACAGGGTTTCCCCATTCGGAAATCCCCGGATCAAAGGTTGCTACACACCTCCCCGAGGCTTATCGCAGCTACGCCACGTCCTTCATCGCCTCCCGATCCCAAGGCATCCTCCATCTGCCCTTAAATACCTCGACTCTCATTTTAATTTTCCTCGTTGTGCTTCAATATTTAGTTTTCAAAGGGCTTACCAATCAGGCATTTCAGGAACTTAAGACCGCTTCTTTGGAAGCGGCCTTTTTTGTTGCACAAAAACAACAAATCCATTAACCGCTCCCTTTTTCAATATCTTTTTTGAATATAACCATCAATTTGGCCATATCTAAAATATTATCTTATCAAACCAAGAATGTTTGTCAAGTGTTTTTTATTTTCTAAGCTTATCCTTTAGCGATCTCAGTGATTCTGCGGCAATTTCTTTGCCGCCAAGCCCGAATGCCAATCCGCCCGCAATGGCGATAAGAGCGACAATTCCCTGAAAGAGAGACAGAAGCAAATCTTTGGCAATGCCAAGCTGCGAAAGTATGGCAAATACTCCGAAAATCCATATTGACCATCTTACGATAACCCCTGCCAAATTGACATGACTCATTTTTGCTCTGTTGATTGACGCTTTAACCATCTTTTCAGCGAAATCGGCAATAATAACCGTTGCGACGAAAATCAAAACTGCAACCAGAAGATTTGGCAGCCAAGGGATCACTTCTTCAAACAGGAAGGAAGAAAATCCTTCTATGCCCAAAATCTGGACAGCGATTGCCAAAAATACGATCACTAAAATCCATTTGCATAAACTTCCTACGAATTCCGAAATGGTAGTTTTCAGCTCTGCCTTATCCATTGCCTCTTTCCATCCTCTTGCCTCAAAAAGCTTATCCAGTTTTAATCTTTTAAGAATCTCGGAAATTATTTTACCAATGGCAGCGGCAATAAGCCATCCTAAAAAGAAAATAATTATCGCAGGAACAAATCTCAGCAAAAACTCAACAAAGCCTATCCCAAACTGCTGCAAGCTGTTCATAATAATATCTCCTGAAGTAATCATTTTTTTGTTTTATTGTTTAATTTTTTCCCCCCAACTATACACAACCTTTTGTCTTTTAAAATTAGTAAGTTATATACAAAGAACATAATGCAAGCGCTGATTAGCGTTGGGGTTCGACCTTTTAAGCTATTGTTTTATTATACAATTTTAAAAACAAAAAGAAAACAGGAACTGGTAAAAATATTTTTTGAATTTCATATAACGTTTTGCAAATAAAAGAAGCCCAGCCCTTTATACATTTTAATTTTTCCCTTAAATTAGAAAACATCAGCAAACCATATTTCTATCTTTAGCCCTCATTTACGGCTTAGAGGGCTGGGTTTGGGCGAAGCGTAGCGAAGTCTTTTATCTGCTATTAGGCAACGTAAACCCCAATTATTCAACCTAGCAAACTTCCCAGTTTTCATCAATCCATAATCCTATGGTAATGCGTACTTCTTTTTGAGAACCATACATAAAACCAAACCTATTCCAGTCGTTATCCCCGCAAAAACAAATGCTGGAGTATAGCTTCCAGTAACATCAAATATCCATGAACCTGCTGCTGGTGCCAGAGCGCCAATCCCAAAAGCGGTAAATACCAGCCCATAGTTGGCCCCTAAATTCTTGACACCAAAA
>JBBIKX010000007.1:0-29350 GCA_037445205.1 Candidatus Wildermuthbacteria bacterium | reverse complement strand
TGCTGCGGGAATTAAACCCACTCAAACTTTCACTATCATTTTACCAAATCTAATACACAAATCAAAGAAAAGAAACCTGAAAAAGAAATGAAAAAACGAGGCAGGCAGGCGGGGCGAAGCCCCGCCTGCCTGCCTTTAGTTCGCTTTCGGCGAACAAACCAAAATTATTTCGCTCGCCCGGCCATTCGGGCGGGCTCGCTTTTTAAAATTTGTTTTGCTTTTTTAATTTATTCCTTTTTTATGTTTTTCTATTTCTTTTTGTACGGTTTTTTGAATTGTCGATAAGGCTTCACTTACAGTGGGTGGTCTTCTTTCTTGAAATTGAATATTTAAAAACGAAGATATCCTTGCTCCAATAATTCGTTCATTTGTTATCTGTTCACCTATAACTTTTACTACTCCGCCAGTAGACGGTAAAGGAATTTGTTTATTATTCTCTAAAATAAAAAATAGTTGATAAGCATATCCTTTTTTCTGATAAATATGTTGAAGCTCAATTGTCTTAATCTGATTTAAATTATACTCCGTCATCTTTCTGCTAAACAATGATTTCCAAACAATTACTAATTTATTAGTGTTTTTATCTAACCCAATGGTAGTAACTTTTACTAAAGAAATAACGAGCAAGCCCATTAAAGCTCCTCCAATGCCTGCTTCGCGTGGCGGTCTATTAGTAAAAAAATCAGGATAAAAGATGGTAATTAAACCGGCTAATACAAAAATCGCTCCTATAAAAAATACCAGGATATTTCTGTCTTTAATAATCATTAAATCCGGAGTTTCTTTAACAATCTTCATGTGTCTTAATTACAACGATGTTTGAAAATATGTGCCTGTGCATTCAGCAACTCCAAAATCTCCACCTATAGTAGTACATTCAGAAGTGCCATCTGGTTTTAATTTACAGGATATTTCACCACTATAATAATTACCCTCTTTCCATCTCTCTAACATAGCTGCGGGGCTAGGGCTCGAACCTAGAGTTTTCGCGTCCAGAGCGCGACGTGTTACCAATTCCACCACCCCGCAAATCTCATAAATATTTTCTTGTCGCAATCATGCCCGAAAAAACGCTTAAAATCAAGCCGCCCCCAAACTGAAGCAAAAATAAATTAAAGATATTTCTCCCAAACCACGCAAAGATATTGAATCCCCCGGTTATGGAAAGAATTTTGGGGGCGGAAAAATAGACGGTTAAGTAAAACAAAAAGAAGGTTGCAAGCGCTGCCAGCAATCCGCAAAGAATTCCCTGCACTATAAATGGTCCTTGAACAAACCAGCTTGAAGCGCCCACAAGCTTCATTATGGAAATTTCTTCTCCCGAATCTTTAATGGTAATTCTTATTGTGTTAAACGCCACCAGCACCGCAACCGCTCCCAGAAAAATACTTAAAATTATGCCCGCCAAGCTTAGGTTGGAAGTCATGGAAAAAAGCCGATCAATGATTGTTTTCTTTTTTATGTAGTCAACCTCGTAAATAATATCCTGAAAATCGCTGCCATCAAAATATGCCAAAACCGCCGCATATTGATTTGGTTTTTTAGCCCTTATATTAAGCGAAGGAAAAAAAGGATTTTCGCCCAAAACATCTACCGATTGGAGAATAAGCGGCTCGTCCTTGTGTTTTTCCTTAAAATCTTCAAGGGCTCTTTGGGCGGAAATATATTCCACTTCCTCTATATCGTCTAATTCTCCTATGTCTTCTTTTATTTTTTCTATTTCTGTGGCGGGCGTATTTTGTTTAAAGTAAACGCTGACATCAATCTTCTTTTGAATTTCTGAAACCAAATAATTGATGGTGCTCCTGAAAAGGAAGATCGATGTCAAAAGGGAAAGAGCGATTATCAAAATAAAAATCGTTGCGAAGTGAAGAGGCGCCTGTCTTTTAAAATTTTTAAACCCGTGCTTAATAATCCTTTTTATGGCCGCGAACATATTTAAAAAATTACATTGCCCGATTTATCATCTCTTATTAATTGACCTTTTTCAAGAACGATCACTCTTTTTTTGAGCTTGTTAATGATAGACCTGTCATGTGTCGCCAAAATAATGTTGGTGCCAAGCGCATTAATTTTGCACAAAAGTTCAATTATGTCTTCTGAATGATAGGGATCTAAATTTCCCGTCGGCTCATCGGCCACGATGACATCAGGCCTGATAATCAAAGCGCGCGCAATCGCCACTCTTTGTTTTTCCCCGCCCGAAAGCTCTTTTGGAAAATTGTTAATCCGCTCATCAAGTCCAACGATTTCCAAAACTTTTATCACATCTCTTTTTATCTCCGCATCCGATGCGCCCGTCGCCTCCATCGCAAAAGCGACATTTTCAAAAACCGTTTTTGTAAAAAGCAGCTTATAATCCTGAAAAACAACCCCGATTCTCTGACGATACGACGGCAATTTGCTTTTTGTAATCAATCCCACATTATTTCCTTCAAAAAAAATCTTTCCTGAAGTCGGCTCTTCTTCCCTTAAAAGAAGCTTTATAAGCGTGGTTTTCCCTGCGCCGGATTTTCCTGCAATGGTTACAAACTCATTTTTTTCTATGTCAAAATTTATGTCTTTGAGCGCAGCTATGTCGTTTAGGTAAATCTTGGAAATATTTTGATAAGATATCATCATTATTTTATTGTAATTTCTGCTTCAATAAATTTCTCCAGCGCTCCGTCCAACACGCTCTCTGCGTCCTTCTCTTCCACGCCCGTTCTTAAATCTTTGACGAGCTTGTAGGGGTGTAAAACATACGATCTTATCTGATTGCCCCACGCAGGCGCGACCCTCTTTCCCCTCAATTCCTTTATTTTTTGATCACCTTCTTTTTGCTTTAACTGGTGCAGTTTTGTCAACAGTATCTTCATTGCCGTCTCCCGATTGCGACCCTGCAATCTTTCGCTCTGACAAGCGACTGTAATCCCGCTTGGCTTATGTTTAATTCTTACAGCGCTTTCTCTTTTGTTAACATATTGCCCGCCCGGCCCGGAAGCGCGAAAGGTTTCTACTTCCAGATCGCCCGGATTTATCTCTATTTCTTTTTCCTGATTTTTTGAGAGGGCGGGCAATACCTCCACCAAAGCAAACGAGGTATGCCTTAAATCCTGAGCCGAAAACGGAGAAACTCTTACCAAGCGGTGAACTCCGTGCTCTTTTTTTAAAATGCCGTATGCGAAGTCGCCTTTTATTTCCAAAATTGTTTCTTTTATGCCAATTCTTCCCTCGGGCCCCGGCTCGCCAAAAGAAACGCTTAAAATTCCTGCCCTAAACCCTCTTTTTTCTGAAAATCTCTGATACATTCTTGAAAGCATGCTTGCCCAATCCTGCGCGTCCTTTCCTCCCGCGCCCGATTTGATTTCCAAAATCGCATCAAGCTTGTCGTGGGGACCACAAAGAAGACTTTTGATTTTCTGCTCTTCTATTTTGCGCTCCAAAGAAGAAATATTTTTTTCCAGTTCTTTTTGGTAGCCAGGATCTTTTTTTGCCAAATTATAAAGATCAATTAAGTCCTCCAATTCTTTTTTAATTTTTTCCCACCCACCAACTATCGCTTCCTGCAAAGAAATTTCTTTTAAGATTCTCGCTCTTTTTGAAAAATCTCCCGAATCTCCTATCTTTTCCAGCTCTTTTTTTAGCTCTTCTGTTTTTTTTCTCTTTTTCTCTAAGTCAAAGACAGTGAATTAATTCTTCGAATCTCTCCTTCAGGCTTTCAATTTTGTTTGATGGTTTCATAAATAAAATGTCGTATTTGCAAAAGCCGATTCCCGGGACTGAACCCGGGGCCCGCCCCACCCTTTAGGCAAGCCGATGGTCGGATTCGAACCGACGGCCTGAGCTTTACGAAAGCCCTGCTCTGCCAACTGAGCTACATCGGCAAAAAGGGCGGAGATGCTCTGACGCCGAACTAAATCGGCGGGCAACAGAGCGGGTAATGGGGATTGAACCCACGCCTCAACCTTGGGAAGGTTATGTACTGCCACTATACTATACCCGCAGAAAATACTTTTCTAAAACGTAATTAGCCGTTGCGCAACGCTGGCGCTTCGCCCCCGCGCCTATTTTAACAAAGTTCTAAAATATTCTATTATCTGATTTAAAACATTTTCCCTTTGCGATTCAGCGCCCAAGGGCTCCTGCGGTTTTGGAGGAGGAACAATCACCACCACCTCTTCTCCGGGCTTTTTATATAAGCCCTTCTCGCGAATAATTTTTTCCAAATGATCCTTCTGGGATGCCTGCATAAAAAGATTTTCCAATTCCTGATTTTTGGATTCAAGCAGGGATAATTCTTTTCCCAAATCAATAAATTTCTTTTTCAAATCAGCGCTGCGCGAATAAAGCCGCATATTTCCCACCAAAAGCATGCATATTACAGCCACATTAAGCACCAAGATCAAAAAAATAGCGATTATATCTTCCCGCGACTCCTTTTTTCTTTGATATTTTTTTGATACCATAGAATTATGCCAAAGATTAGCTCAAAAAAGATTATTAAAATTATTTGGGGAATTATTATCTCTCTGGTCATTATTTCAATGATTGCCTCGCTGCTGGCGTTTCTATTTAGATAATAAACCCTTATTTTTTAAAAATCAACCCGAAAAATATTAAAATTTTTTAATTTTAGCGGGGCTATTTTATAATTTTCCAGAAAACATCGGACGGAATTGAAAATTGTCCCTTTTCTTTCAACTCCTTTTTCCCCCTTTTTTGTCTTTCCAAAAGCTTTTTTTTGCGGGTGTAATCCCCTCCGTAAAGAGGCGCTATAACATCGCGTCTTTTTGCTTTGATCGTTCTTCTGGCGATAATCCTCCCCTGCGCTTTTGCCTGCAGCGCTACCTCAAAAAGCTGGGCGGGCAAAACATCTTTTAGCAGGTCAACGATTCTTTTTCCTTCATAAAAAACGTCTTTTTGGGGAACGATTTTTGAAATCGGCTCCTGCACCTTGCCGCCGATTAAAAACTCCAATTTGACCAGTTCAGATTTCTGCCAATCCAGCACCCTGTAGTCCATTGAGGCATAACCCTGGCTTATGCTTTTTAACCTGTCGTAAAAGCCGATGATGATTTCTCTTAAGGGCATCTCAACTTTCAGAATATACCTTGCCTCTCCAAACATTTCCACCTCGGGGTGCCGTTTTTGAATTAACTTTAAAACGGGATTCAAAAAATTTTGAGGGGTGATAATTTTTAATTCTGAAAATTTTTCATAGATTTCTTTTATGGTGGATTCTTCGGGCCATTGCTGAGGACTGTAAACCATAATTTCCTTGTCATTTTTTGTAATAATCCTATACGCGACAGAAGGAGAAGAAACAACAAGATCCAAGCCGAATTCCCCCTTTAATCTTTCAGTAATAATCTCTGCGTGCAAAAGCCCAAGAAAGCCGCAGCGAAATCCCTTGCCCAGAAATGATTTTGATTCCGGTTCAAAAAACAAAGAGGCGTCGTTTAATTTCAATCTTATAAGGGCGTCCCTTAACACGGGCCAATCGTTGGAATCGCGCGTAAAAACGCTTGTAAAGACAAGGGATTTTGGCTCTTTATATCCGGAAAGCGGTTTTGGATTTGGGGCAAAAGACAATGTAATCGTGTCTCCGATGCGCACCATTTCAGGATTTTTAATCCCAAGCGCTACATAACCAGTTTCTCCCGCGCTGATTTTTTCCTGTGTTACAAAATGAGGCATAAAAAAACCAACTTCCCTTGCCTTGGCTTTTATATTTTTTCTAATTAAAAGCAGGTCGTCGTTTTTTGATAATTGTCCCTCCATAACTCTTATATAGGCAACTACTCCCAAAAAAGGATCGTATTTTGAATCAAATATTAAGGCTTTTAAAAGAGCGTCTTTTCTTTGGTCGGGCGGCGGAGTCCTTTTTATGATTTCTTTTAGCAAGCTTTCCACTCCAACGCCCGTTTTGGCCGATATTTTGACAATTTGGCTTTTGTCTATTTTCAAAATATCCTGAATTTCAGATTCTGTTTTTTCAACTTGAGACTGGGGAAGGTCTATTTTGTTGATTGCCGGAATAATGACAAGATTTTGTTTTCTTGCGATTTCAAGATTCGCCAAGGTCTGCGCCTGAACGCCTGTTGTGGCGTCAATTAAAAGGATTGCGCTTTCAACGGCTGCCAGGCTTCTTGAAACTTCGTATGAAAAATCAACGTGCCCGGGAGTATCAATCAGGTTCAGAATAAATTCTGAACCCCCAAGTCCTAAATCCGAAGCGCTTAATTCCAAATTCTTTGTTTGAGATTTTGGATTTGGAATTTTTGCACGATATATCATGCGGCATGGATGCAGTTTTATTGTAATTCCCCTGCCCCTTTCCAAGTCCATCTGATCCAAATACTGAGGCCGCATTTTTTTCTGATCAATTGAATTTGTCAGCTCTAAAAATCTGTCAGCCAAAGTTGATTTTCCATGATCAATGTGGGCAATAATGCAAAAATTTCTAATTAAACGGTTATCCATTTTTTTGGGAGGGATAAATTTTCTTTATAAACGCGCCGACTCGATTTAATATCGCGTTTAATTCTTCAATTTTAAGAATTTTGCCCGCCCCGATGTAAACTAAAACCCCCACAAACCCCGCAAAAAGGGTTTGAAGCAAAACGCCTTTCACGCTTAAAGCGCTTATGAAGGCGGCAACTATATATAAAGCAATGTAAACAAAAAAAGATGTTATCAGGGTTGCCAAAAATATCTTTTTAAACGACTGCAAAATCTCTTTATGCCTGAAATCTCCTATTTTTTTATAAAGAAAAAACCCCAGCAGAAAAAGATGCAAATATCCGGCCAAAGAAACAGATAGAGGGAAACTTATCACGGCAATTTGAGGTATATCTTTAAGTTTTAGGACAGAAGCAAAGAAATTTGAAAAAATATTCGGGAATTTAAAAAGCCACACAAAAAGAAGAGAAAGAGAAATATTGGCAGCAATTGAAAAAAGGCTCGTATAAAGAGGCGTTTTTGTGTCTTGAAAAGAAAAAAACGCGCGCACGATAATTGGAATAAGGGAATATGCCAGTATCCCGATTGAAAAAAGCCCGAGAGATGCGGCAGTCAATCTTGTATCGGTCCATCCAAATTTTCCTGTGCCCAAAATTATTCTTACGATCGGCGCCCTCAGGATAAAAATCATAAAGCTTATGGGAAGAATTATAAAAATCGTCTGGCGGAATGCCAGAGAAAGATTCCTGAAAAATTCATCTTTTTTCCCATTAACCCAAGAGCGGGTTAAAAAAGAATAGGAAGCGATGGCAAAAGAGCCACCGATGATGCCGACGGGCAAAGATCGCAAATTGTCCGATAAGCTAAATATAGCAATGCTTCCGGCTCCAAGCGTTGAAGCGATGGCAGTTATGACGATTATATTCAGGCGCGAGGCGGTGGCGCTGATCGTGCGCGGAATCATAAGCGCGACAATTTTTTTTATTTCCGGCGAAAAAATGTTTAATTGCGGGCGCAAAGAAAATCCGCAGAAAAAACTTGGAATAAATTGGATTAGACAATGCAAAAGCGCTCCCAAAACAACGCCCCAGGCAAGGCCCGAAAGTCCAAATTTTGGCAAAAGAAATACGGCTCCAAAAATTATACTAAGGTTGTAAAGAATCGGCGCAAGCGCATAAAAAATAAAGCGGTTGAAATATTGAAGTATGGAGGAAAAAATGTTTGATATCCCAAAAAAAATCGGGCTTAAAAACATAATGCGGGTTAAATGAACCGTTATCATTTTATTTTCCAAGGAAAAGCCCGGCACAATAAGATTAATAAGCCAAGGGGCGAAAATAGACAAAAGAAAGCAAAGCGCTATTGAAAAAAGCAGAAAAACATTCAGCGCGTTATTTGTCAGATTCCATGCTTTGTTTTTATCTTTCAAAAACTCCTCGGAAAAAACAGGCAAAAAAGAGGCGATAACTCCTCCCGATATTAAAAGAGAAACAACAAGATCGGGCATCTTAAAAGCCGCGTAATAAATATCAAGCTCTCTTGAAGCGCCAAAATTCCCCGTCAACAATCTATCCCTTAATAATCCCAAAACGGCGCTTAGAAAGCTTGAGACCCCCAAAAGAATGGCCGCCGAGGCAAGAGTGTTTGTCCGGTGGTTTAATAATCTTTTAATCATCTTCTTTTCTTATGATAACAAGGGGGGTCTGTTCGTTTGACTGGCCCAAGGGGTTGTCTTTTAAAACAGAAAGGATTAGTTTTTCCTTCCCGGCAAGCGCGGGACTTGTTCCCAAAACGTTTCCGCCCAAATCATTCACATCAACGATGGCGTTGGGCATGTCGAATTTTTTTTCAATCTGCTGGCATACTTTACCGCAATCTAGGGGGCCAAGAATTCCCATGTCGGCATATTGGGGGAATGCTTTTCCGTAAAATCCGTCCAGCTCGTTTATTTGATTGCCGGCTATTTTATAAAACCATCCCCTTTTCCCGAAAAATTTTCCGATTTGGGCGATAACTCCGGCAAAAATAATTCTTGGAAGACCGGCTAATTCAATCGCGACTTGCATTTTCAACGGATTGCCCACTGAAAATCCGTACGGGGTTTTAGTAGCAAATTTAGACAGAAATTTCGCCCACCGGCCCACCTTCACATCTTTTTTATATATTATTCTTTTTTGAAGAATAGAAATTATTTTTTGCCCGATAATAATCCAATCTCCTTTTTGATAAAAAGGCGAAACATATTCTTTCATAATATCTTCAAGGTTTTCCTCCGGGCCGATAAAATGGGTTTTAATCGGATAACGCGCCCATTTTTCGCCTTCAAATTCCAAAATTAAGTTTTTCCCGGGGTTGGGAATAAGATTCATATCGTTATCATTTATGATTGAGAAACCAAATATCGCTCATTCTTTCTCCTCCCGTGACCATACCTCCCATTATCCATAATTTTGAATCAAAAACAACACAGGCGGGATCTTCTCTTCCAAGCCAAGGGCTTTGGGCGGAAAGCTTTTCCCAATTAATTCCATCGTTTGAATGCCAAACATCATTAAAGCCTTTTCCATAACCGCTCCATCCGGCTAAAATCCAAAGACGATTAGCGAATTCAAGAAAACAATGGCCATGCCTTCCTCTCCAGGGTATTTTTTCGCCGATTTTCTGCCAATCAATTCCGTTTTCAGAAAACCAGATGTCCTGCTCGCCCATCTTTTCCGGAAATACTCCTCCGCTTATCCAAATTTTCCCCTGAAAAGTTTCTGCCAAAAGATCGTATCTTGGAGACCAGCTTGCACGCTTTTGGGCCAAGACCCATTCTTTTCCATCAGAAGAATACCAAACATCGTTAAGCACGCTATATGCATCAACCCCTCCCATCAACCAAATTTTATCGTCAAAAACAGTTGCGGAAAATCCCTTTCTGGGAGACCATTGAGCACCCGGGGTTATTTCCTGCCAATTGACGCCGTCGGATGAACTCCAAACATCGTTTAAATATTTCTCATTTGTCGTAACTCCGCCCATAATCCATATTTTATTCTGAAAAATAACTGTCTCGTGCGCCCTTCTGGGTCCCCAGGCCGCCTTGCTTTCGGCTAAAACCCAATCTTTTCCGTTCAAAGAATGCCAAATATCGCTTAAATTTTTGCTGTAATCAGGCGCTTTTCCGCCGACCCCTCCAAAAACCCAAATTTTGCCGCCAAAAACTTCCGCCGCATGAGCGTCTCTTTTAGACCATAAAACATTTTTTTCTGACTCTTCCCAGAAAAGATCAGAAATGTTTTTAATCGCCAAAGGCGCAAAAGATTCGTTGTTTTCCCGGGCTGGCTCTTTTTTGAATGTTTCTTCCAACCTTTCAAGATCTCTTTTTCCAAGAGAAAAATTTTGATCTTTTGGAAAATTAATAATTGGCTGATTTTTATTGAAAAAAACAAAATAAGAAGAAAAAACCAAGACGGCAGTGAAAAACAAAACCAGAAAAACAATTATTGTTTTTTTCATCTTAAAAAATTTCTTTTTATTATTTTAATATTATTTAGGACAATTTACAAAAACGAGCGAGGGGGGAACGTCATCGACGCTCCCCCCTTTCAGTGTTGAGCTTGTTTCTGAAGGTGCAAAAGAGCAACTTCAGAATAGCTCTGCTCTTGTTTCTATTATTGCAATAACTCCGGCTTTAAGTCAAGCCAACCAGCCAAAAACGGCTTAATTTTTAAGCCGTATTTGGTGCCCGAGCGATCCGTAAGCCGAATTCTGTGTTTAAGACAATCATTTATCTGGCCCCGCAATTGCTCGCGGGGTCAAGCGAGCCACCTCTGGCCCAATAAATTCCATAAAAGAATCTTTGGGCATTTGCTCTTGCACTCGGGTAGGGATTTAGCCGTTTCACCCCCGATGTTGCCATCAGGGCTCACCCCCCTCTGCCAAGGCTTTGGAGGGCGGTTTAATTTTTTCAAATTAAACCGTCTCTGTTCGCACCCCTCTGTTGCCAGCGACGGGCGTTACCCGCTACCTGTGCCTGATTTTATTCGGGCTGAGTGTTCGGACTTTCCTCCCCGCCCTCTAATCCCTCTGTTTTAGCCGGCTAACACAGTAACACAGAGCATAGAGGGCGGGGCGATTGTCTGGATTGCTCGGGCATTGAGATTATATCAAAAATAATCCAAAAAGTAAATAATTGCCAAGAAGCGTATTCCGATAAAAAATAATAAGCTAAAAAAGAGATTTGCTTTGCTTGTCCAAAACTTCATTGGCAAGCCTGTCGGCAATCTGGTTTTTTTCGCGCGGCACAAGAGAAAAAATCACCTCGCCAAGATCTATTTTTAAATTCCAGATGTCAATGAAGAGTTTCTGGATTTTTGGTTCCAGGATTTTATATTTTCCGTTCAATTGAGAAATCAAAAGCTGAGAATCGCAACGGATTTCGATCTGGGAATCTTTAATTCTTTTTTTGCCGTAAAGCGCTTTGATTTTCTTAAGGGCGAAGATTACCGCCCTGTATTCGGCAACATTGTTTGTTGTATTTTCAATCTGTTCCGCATAATTCTTAAGCGTTTTTTCTTTTTTGTCGCAAATGGCAACTCCAATAGAAGAAGGTCCGGGATTCCCCCGCGAAGCGCCATCGGTATAAATAATAAATTTTTCCATGCTGGTCATTGAAAATATCTTATAAGACAATTTTTTAATTTTTCAAAATTTTTAACTTTTAAACGGCACCCGCAGGCGGGCGGATGTCCTCCGTAGCTTGTCAGCAATTTTTTGCAGTTCTCCATCGCTTCTACCCCGTCTATTCCCTTTGGAAGGCGCGCAGAGCCAACGCATTCTTCTTCGGTAATCTTGAATAAAAAAATTGGCTTATGATATATCTGGCATAATTTTGAAGCGACTACGCCAATCATTATCGTTGGCCAAGATTTATCTCCCTCAAAAATTATAGGGGGATTTTTATTTTCTATCCGCTCCAAAACCTCATCAAAAATTTCCTGGATTCTTTTTTTCTTCTCGGTGCTTTTTTTAAACAAATTTCTGGCCAAAACAAGCGAAGTCCTTTTTGATCTGGTTGTAAGCAGCATATACGTTTCTGTAAAGTTTCTAACTCTATCGGAGCTGTTGAGCGGGGAGATTATTTTTTGGAATAAATCAATAGAATCGCCTTCATGATATTGAGTAATTTCTTTAAGGGTTTTTAGTCCCAAACGCTCCGTATATTTGAAAGCCTTCAATCCCTCGTCGGTCAACTGCCTGTTTTCTTCAACAATCGGCATTTGATCGGCAAGCGTTGCCAAGGCGACAAGCTCCAGAAACTTTTCGGGCTGCCAAACGCTTTGATTTTTAATAAGCGCGTAGCGCGCAAGCTTATAAACAAGTCCTGCGGCGCTAAACTGCTTAAAAGAAGTTTTGTCTTTTGGCTGGCAGGGATTTATAATCAAGTTTGCTTTGGGCAGTTTTTTTAAGGGACGGTGATGATCCACTACAATAACAAAAAACCCCATCTTTTTTGCCATCTCTATTTCCTTAAAATTGCTTATCCCGCAATCAAGGGCAAAAAAAATGCCCGGGGAAAAATTTTTAAAAAACTCAAGGGCAAAGAAAGTAATGCCATAACCCTCGTTTTCCCTGTCGGGGAAATAAACCTTAAGATTTTTTCTGGTATAATTTTTGTTGAGAATCTCAAGCGATTCTTTTAGAATAATTGCGGAGGAAACTCCGTCAAGATCCGCATCTCCATAAACGATTATTCTCTCGTTTTTTTTAGCCGCGCCAATCATTCTCTCTGCCGCCTCATCTATCCCCATTAGCGTTTCTTTTTTCATAATTTCCATTAATCAAGCGCCTCTATGCCCACAATCTTTTTTCCCGAAAGAAAATCAAGCATCGCGCCCCCGCCCGTTGAAACATGGTCGAATTTTTCTCTTAATCCGTACTTTTTTAACAGCGCCAGAGTTTCTCCTCCGCCCACCAAAGAAAAAGCATGGCTTTTTAATATCGCCTCTCCAATCGCTTTCGACCCCTTTTCAAATTTTTCATGCTCATAAAAACCGAGGGGGCCGTTCCAAACGATCGTGTTGGCCGTTCTGATAATGCCAGAAAATAGCTCTATCGTTTCTGGCCCGATGTCAAAACATTCTTCTTCTTTCCTGATTTTTCCGACCGCTGCGACGCGAATATAGTCCTCATCAATGACGCTTAAGGAAACCATGCCGTCTATGGGCAGATGAATTTTGGGGTCGGTGAGATGAATTTTATCAATATCTTTTTCAAGAGAAGAATTAAGGAAAAATTTTCCGATGGCAATGCCTTTTGCGGCAAGAATGCTGTTTGCGATCTGCCCTCCTATCAAAATATGGTCCGCCTTCTCTAAAAGATTGATTATCATCGAAAGCTTTGTTTCAAGCTTTACTCCGCCCACAATGACAATAAATGGCCTTTTTGGGTTCTTAATGATTTCCGAAAGCCTCTCTGTCTCTTCCTCGAACAAGAAACCGGCGCCAGAGGGAAGATATTTTGGGAGCAAGACAATGGAAGCGTGCTCTTTGTGGCTGGCGGAAAATGCATCGTTTATAAAAATCTCCCCTAATTGGGCTAATTTTTTTGCGAACTCATTGTCGTTGTTTTTTTCTCCTTCATAAAATCTTACATTTTCAAGCATTATAATTTCTTTTGGCTTCATTTGGGAAACTTCTTTTAACACTTTTTCCCCGATGCAATCATCTAAAAATTTTATGGGGCGATTTATCAAAAATGAAAGGTGTTTGGCTATCGGCTTTAAGCTGTATTCTTTTTTAAGGGCGTTTTTCTTGGGAAATTGAGGATTATTCCATGGCCTTCCAAGGTGGCCGAGAATAATTATTTTAGCGTCGTTGGAAATCAAAAAATCAATCGTGGGGATAAGGCGCCTAATTCTAAAATCATCGGCGATATTCCCTTCTTTTGAAAGGGGAACATTGGGATCGCACCTTAAAATCACCCGCTTTCCTTTTAAATTCAAATCTTTTAGGGTTTTCATAGTTTTATTATTTAGTTTATTGTAAATGATTTAAAGTTTTTAAACAATCATTGTTTAAAGCTTATCCCCTCTCCTGATCTTAAAATTCCATTCTCGTCTTTTTGCCGCCCAAGATCTGCATTTTCTTGTTCAAGCGCCTCGTCCAAAACTTTTTTAAGCTCTTCTATTTTAGGCTCTTTTTTTTCTTTTTTCTGATTATTATCTTCTTTTCTTTTTTTTGGCACAAAAAACGGTATAGGCGGAGATTTCAAAATTTGCCCCAAAGATACTGCTTCTTTGTTCTGTTTTTTGGGCCCTGATTGGTCTTTCTTGGCTAACTTTTCCCTGATCGGCTCTGACCATTTGGCGATTTCTTGATCAACAAAGTCTTTTCTGGTCGCATATTTTTCGCGCGATTGATCAATAATTGCCTGACGAAAGCTTTCGGGCTGTTTTTCAAGGGGCGCTAAAGTCTGGGCGGAAAACGGCTTGCCAGCAATGCCTTCAATCATCAGTTTTAAATAAATGTTGTATTTGGGCAGATTAACAAAATCCTGAACTGTGAAAATAGGAGAAAATTCTTTTTCAAGATATTCTCCGTCTTCCGCTCCCACCCTAAAAACGACCATAGTGCCTACGTTGCCAAAAACCGCCTCCCTCACTTTCTCATCCATTTGGGTAATATACTGATGCGCCAAAACAAGAGATAGGCGGTATTTTCTGGCTTCGGATAAAATATTGGCGAATGATTCGGTTGCGAAATTTTGGAATTCATCAACATATAAGAAAAAATCTTTCCGCTGCGGTTCTGGGATTTCTACGCGAGTCATAGCGGTTAAATAAAGCTTTGTGATAACAAGAGCGCCGAGCAGAGTGGAATTATTCTCTCCAATTCTTCCCTTAGAAAGGTTAACAATAAAGATTTTTTTGCTGTCCATTATATCGCGCATATCAATGGTAGATTCGGGCTGCCCGATAATATTGCGTATAAGAGGATTGGCAATAAATTGCCCGACTTTATTTTGGATGGCGGCGGTCGCCTCAACCTCATATCTTTGGGTGTATCTTGCAAATTCCTGATTCCAAAACGCCTTAACAACCGGATCTCTTACTTTTTCTATGACCATTTTTCTATAATCGGCGTCTGCCAATAATCTGTTGATTCCAAGAAGGGTTGAGCGGGGATATTCAAGTAAAGCGAGAATGGAATTATGCAAAATATATTCCATTCGCGCCGACCAGACATCGGGCCATATTTTTTTAAAAACACCCATAAGACCGGAGGCGATCAAATGTCTTGCGTTGGGGTCTTTTATTTCCATAATGTTAAATCCTACGGGCCATTCTATATCAGAGGGATTAAAATAAATCACGTCCCTTATCCTTTCTTTGGGAACGTAATCCAAAAGCTCTTCGGCCGCTTCTCCGTGAGGATCAACAAAAGCCAAACCAAATCCGTTTTGTATGTCCTGGGCCGCCATATTCGCCAAAAGAGCGGTTTTGCCCATGCCGGTTTTCCCGATAATATAAATGTGCCTCCGGCGGTCGTCAACCTTGATGCCGAATCTTCTTTGAATGTTCCTGAAATTAGTTTTGCCGAATAAATTTATGTATTCTTCTTCGTTCATATTTTAAACCATTGGAAGATTGGGAGGCGGTTCTGATTTTTTGCTTTCAATTCTTCTTATAAGAGGCGCGGGGACAAGGTCTCTTCCGATAAGATGGAAAATTGTCGCCAGCTCCTCAATGTTTAATATAAATCTTTTTTCATTAAGCGGGAAATAATAATCAACCCGCCTTAAATAATTTTTAAAGATTCTCCTTTTCTTTGAATAAAGAAGGCTGTCGTGCAGAAAATAATCAAAGAAGAAGTTTTCGTGTTTGTGGATTTTTGTGATGCTTGCGCCCCATGGTTTGAAAGCATTAAGATTTTCTGTGTTAAAATTGGCAAAAAAGCTTAAAACATTTTTCAGGTTTGGCTTGTGAAAAAACCCTTTTTTTCCTAAAAAGATAAAGCGGATTCCGCATTCAAACATTGTTTTGGAAACCTTGTCCTCAACGCCGGCCACGACCTCTTTTTCTCCCGGGCTCAATTTTGATTCCGGCGGAAAAAGCTCTTGTTTTTCTTCTTTTTTCGGCTCTTGGGGTCCAAAAAGCATAACATCGGCAACCTCTTTTATCATGGGTGATTTTCTTTCCGGCTTCTTTTCCGGCCTAAAAAGCAATTTGTCTTTAATGGCTTTTGCCCTGTCTTGATAATTATTGTCTCTATTAGTCACGGGAGTTATCCGGAATTGAACCCACATCTGCTCTCCGGGCTGAAGCTTGGCCATCCCCTCCAGAAGAGAAGCTAAGGGATCTATTCTTTTTTCCTCTTTTAGAGCCTCGCTTTCTTCAAAAAATCTGGAGTAGGTTTTTATGGGATAAACATCTTGTTTGGTCAACTCGTAATCACAACCCCATAAATCCCAGTCCTCTGCTGGGATATTATAGGGAATATTTTTTGTGTAATCATCAACTATGGAAATTTCTACATCGGGGTATTGGGCATAAAGACTTGATTCAATAAAATTTCGCGCGGGCGATGGAACTCTTAAATAGAAATGAATGTCTCCGCCATTGCTCACTATTTCTATTGCCATTGAAAGCTGATATTTTCCATCAATCCACTTTTCCCACCAGTCAGGAGGATCATAAATCATCCACCATCCCGCGAAAACCTGCTCCATCGCTTTTATGGGACGTAAAATCTCCCGAGGCATTTTCACATCAAGCATTATATATTTTTGCTGTTTCGCAAATTTTTCCTGCCGGGACCAAAGTAAAAAAAATAAAAATGGACGCCAGAGCAAGAAAGGGACGATTATCCACCAGTAACTTCCAACAACCCTTAAAACAATGATTAAAATATTCTGAATCATTTCTTTTTATAATGTCGCCTTTCTATATAATACTATATTTTTTCTGCCAATAAAACTTTGGGGCGGAAATTATTTTTTGAGAGAGATTTTTCCGTCCGGCGTTTTTATAAACTGAGTTTTGTCCTGCAGACTCAAGATAATTGTATTTTCCTTTACTTTTCTTTGCCCGAGGGTTTTTTCAATAAGCTCCCGGCGCGTTATCGGTTTTTTAGCTTCTTTAAGAATTTTTATGACTATTTCTTTAACCGTTCCGGGTTCGTATCCCCATTCTTTGAGCGCATACATCCCCCTTCCCACCAAAACAAAAAAATGGCTCCTAATAAGCTCGTTATGGACACTTTCGGGTATCACCGGGCCTTTGTTGATGGGCAACTCATTAATTTTTTTAGTGATTTCCATAAAGTGAAGAGGCTCTTGGGCGTTTTTCAATACAATGTATGCCTTATCTTTTATTCCCCTGGGATTTATTTCGGGCCAAGAAACTAATCCAAAAAGCCCCTCAAGCGATTGAGCGATAATTTTTGAAATTTCAATATAAGAAATAAGCGGCTGCTGAGAAAGATGATAAGGGTTTGCTTTCCTTAACTCGCCGAAATCAATTGGTTTTTTTTCCTGCTCTAACCTTTCTATGACCGCCTGCACTGTTTTTTCCGCCTTTTTTACCGATCCGTTTCTCGTTGCCCAAAAATCATGGTATTCCTCTGTTTCATTATGCCTTGCAAAATCAGGCGCGATGGAAAGAAAAAAGTAAACCGGGCCATTAAAAACCACGGAAGCTATGTCCTTAAAAATATTTTCCTCTTTTTTTACTCCCCCGTTTTTCTGAAAATAATCATTAAGAGAGTCGATAGGCGCTTTTAATGAGCTCCCTTTTTTCTCCAAAAGATAGCTCAAGGTATCGTTGACAATTTGCCTCACTCTTTCCCGGGTAATATTTAAATCGTCTCCAATGGCTTGGAGAGTTTCTCCTTCGTTTCCGTTTTTGAGGCCGAATCTTCTCTCAACAATTTCTTTCCTTCTTGAAGGTAAATCTGCCAAAACACTTTTTACGATAACGGGATAATTTATTTCCATATGCTTTTTAAATCAATATTTAATTATTAAAACAATTTTAAATTGCTTTGTCAATTATTTTTCCTTTGTTTCCTTGAAAACCACATAACAACCAGGGGGCTGGCTATAAACACGGAGGAATAAGCCCCAAAAAATATTCCTATCAAAAGCAAAAGGGAAAATTCCTTTAAGCCTTCTCCGGCAAATAAAAAGACGGCGAGCAGGACGAGCATAGTTGTAAAGCTTGTGTTTATTGAGCGGGCAAATGTCTGATTCAGGCTTTTGTCAACAATTTCGTCAAAACTTCCCTGGCTTTTTAAAAGATTTTCTCTCACTCTGTCGAAAACCACAATCGTGTCGTTGACAGAATAGCCAAGAATGGTCAAAAGGGCGCTAAGGATCGGTATGGAAAATTCCGATCCCAAAAATTTGCCCATCAATACAACTGCCCCGAAAGAAATGATCATATCGTGCACAAGCGCAACAATAGTTATAACTCCATATTCCCAAGAACGGATAACGCCCGTTATTCTTCTGAAAGCCCAAGCAACATAAAGCACTATCGCCAAAACCGACAATCCGATTGCAATGAATGCTTTCTCTGTTGTTTCTTTTCCAATTACCGCCCCCACCTTCTCAAACTCCCAAGAATTAATATCAACCGCTTCGTCTTTTGAAAGCAAATCGTAAAGGTCGGATTTTGTTTGCTCGCTTATGTCTTTAATTTTGATAATCACTCCTCTTTCCTCCATTGCCCTGAAAGAAAAGTCTTTCAAGCCAAGGGCGGCCATTTTGGACGCAATCTCTGAAATTGGAGGGCGCGCTTCTTTATATTCATACCTAATCATATTTCCGCCCACAAAATCTATGCCCAGATTTATTCCATAATAAATTAAAAGAAAAATGCTGGCGGCGACAAGAACGCCTGAAAAAATGAAATAATATTTTTTGTATTTTAAGAAAGGAAACATATTTATCCCCAAATCCATTTAATTCTTGAAAGTCGCGTTTTTATAAATCCCATTAAAAATGTTTTGGTAATGACTATCGCCGAGAACATGCTCATCAAAATTCCGATCATAAGCGTTGTGGCGAAACCCTTCACAAAGCTCGTGCCCACTCCAAACAAAATAAGAGAAGCAAGGAGTGTCGTAAAATTGCTGTCTCTGATCGAGGGCCAAGCGCGGAAAAATCCTTCTTTGACCGCCTCGGGAAATTCTTTTCCGTCGTTTTTCTCCTCTTTAATCCTTGAAAAGATTAAAACATTGGCGTCAACCGCCATCCCGATAGACAAAATAAAACCGCCTATGCCCGCCAAACTCAAATTAACAGGAATAATTTTAAACAATGATAAAACGACAAGGACATATATTAAAAGCGCGATTGAAGCCAAAAGTCCGGAAAGACGATAAAAGCCAACCATAAATATGGTCACCAGAACAAATCCGATCATTCCCGCCCTAACGCTCTGGCGAAGGGATATCAAACCAAGAGTGGGACCAACCGTTTTCTGGGAAATAAGGTTAATGGGAACGGGCAGGGCGCCGGCATTAAGGTTGCTCGCTAAATCTTTTGCCTCCTGCACGCTGAATTTACCTGAAATTTGCGCCCTTCCGCCCTCTATTTTTTCCTGAATTATGGGCGCAGACAACAAAACAAAATCAATATAAATAGCAAGCGGTTTTCCTATGTTTTTTTCGCTAAGATCGGAGAAAATTTTTGCTCCCTCTTCGTTAAATTCTAAAGACACTACTGGTTCGTTGGTATTTGGATCAAAATTAATTTCCGCTCTTTTAAGATAGCGTCCCGTAAGCGGTGTAGTGCCAAAACAGGGATCTTGTCCGTAAGCGCTTATGACGCTAAAAATAAAGTCCGGACTCGCGCAAAGCCTATCTGTATCTATCTCTTCGCTTTGATCCGGAAATAATTGCTTGACTATCTCCTGGCGCGCGGTTTTGGCAAGCTCTTCTTTGAATTCAAGATAAGGAGTTTTCCCAATTTCTTTTGCGGCTTCCTCTGGATTTTTTGCCCCCGGCAATTGAATACTTAGGCGGTTATCTCCAATAATTTTTATTTCCGATTCCCTCACTCCGAAAATATTTATCCTCCTTTCCAAAACATTCTTTAATCCTTCCATTGCGGTTGATATGTCTCTTTCTTCAATCTGCGAAACATCGGCTTGATATAAAAGCTCCACTCCGCCCTGCAAATCAAGGCCCAACCTAAAAGCAACATCCGGAAAATGGCTTAAATGCAAATTAAATTTTTGATTTATCAGGTCAATGCCCTTGTTAAAATAATTGGGATAAATAAAAATGCCCAGAGTTATTCCTGCGACAATTAAAAAAACACTTAGCAGTTTGTACGTTCTAAAAGACATTTTTTCAATTATAATGAAAGTTTTAATGAAGTCAATCTATCCTCCATGGCACTTTTAATTGTATTTGCCACGGGTCATGCGAGTTTACTTAAAATTTCTCCTGCTTCACGCGGCCTGCCTCTGCCTATCGGGAAATAGCAGGGCGTTATAGGAACATTCAGAAACAATTTCTTAAGCGTTTTTTGAACTAGGCCGCCGAAGGCAATTATCCTTTGTGGCTTTACGATCGTTATCTCCTCTACTAGCAATCCGATTTGGCTTGCGATAACATTTCTTTCGGGATATTTACTATGATCATAACAACATTTTACGATATTCGTCAGAAACAATCGATTTTCAACCAATTCCTTTTTAATCTGCTCGGTGTGTTTTTCTTTCCAATCTTTTCTTAGTGGTAATTTATATGCGACTCGTTTATCAATCAATCCGCCATCAGCCAATACTTTCCAGAATTGTCTTACGCCTATAAACGGAAACCTATCTCCTCGGTATTTCGGATCGGAGCTCAGTCGGATTTAACAGAATCAACATCATCTTTGGATTCAATGCTCCAAATCCATGAATATGCTGTAATAAATTCTTTTCTGCTCTACAGAATTTACAATTATCCACGCTTTTGTATAATTTTTGTAATTTCTTATTTTCCATGACACTTTTTATATTTCTTGTTTGATCCACAAGGACAAGGATCGTTTCGGCCCGGAGTTTTTTGGGATTTTGCGGTTAATCTTTCGGGTTCTTTTGAGACAGGTAATGTTTTTTCTTGTTTTCTTAAATTTAAAATATTTTGAATAATTGAGGCATCAAGAATTTTTAAAAGCTGTTGAAAAAGTTTATAACCTTCATTTTTATATTCAACCAAGGGGTCTAACTGCCCATATGCCCTAATGCTTACCTTATCCCTCAAATAACTCATCTCCTCTAAATGATTTATCCATAAGCTATCCATTATTTTTAATGTTAAAAACCGACAAATTCCCCAAAATTGTTCCTCTCCCAGCTCGTTTTCTTTATTTAAAAGCTCTTCGATTTTTCCATTTTGTTTTTGAAAAATTTCAGAAATTCTTTTTTTAAGCCCTTCCTTTGATGATTCCACAATTTCTTTTCTCTTTTTATAGAAAGTTTCGCGGTGGATATTCATTACATCATCGTATTCCAAAAGATGTTTTCTTAAATCAAAATTAAATCCCTCTATTTTTCTTTGAGCTCCCTCAACTGCCTGAGAAATTAATCCCGACTCTATGGGCTGGTCTTCGGGCACCCTTAATCTTTCCATAATTGTCTTCATTTTTTCGCCGCCAAAAATCCTCATCAGATCGTCCTCCATTGAAAGAAAAAATTGGCTGACCCCCACATCGCCCTGCCTGCCAGATCTCCCCCGAAGCTGATTGTCAATTCTTCTTGCCTCGTGCCTTTCCGTCCCCAAAACAAAAAGTCCGTCTGCCTTGCGCACCAATTCCGATTCTTCCCGCAGGGACGGGTTGCCGCCAAGAATGATATCAACCCCTCTGCCCGCCATATTGGTGGCAACGGTTACTGATCCGGACTTTCCTGCTTGGGATATGATTTCCGCCTCCCTTTGATGATTTTTGGCGTTTAAAATTTCATGCGGAATCCCTTCTATCTCCAAAAGCTTTCCTAAATATTCATTTTTTTCAATTGACCGCGTCCCGACTAAAACGGGCTGGCCTTTTTGATGGCACTCTTTGATTTTTTGAACAATGGCTCTAAACTTTGCTTTTTCATTTTTATAAATTACATCAGGCAAATCTTTTCTTATCATGGGTTTATTGGTCGGCATAATAACAACTTCCAGCTTGTAAACTTTCTGAAATTCTTCGGCTGATGTCGCCGCAGTGCCGGTCATGCCGGCTAATTTTTCATACATTCTAAAATAGTTTTGGAGAGAAATTGACGCAAGAGTTATTGATTCCGGGCGAACGTTAAGCCCTTCTTTGGCTTCCACTGCCTGATGAAGGCCGCCCGACCATCTTCTGCCGGGCATTAATCTTCCCGTGAATTCGTCAACAATAATGATCTCTTGATTTTTAACAACATAGTCCCTGTCGCGCCTGAAAATTGCGTGGGCCCTTAATGCCTCCTCTAAATGATGCAGATATCTTATTCCTTTCTCCTGATAAATATTTTCCACGCCAAGGATTCTTTCAACCTTATTAATGCCGTTTTCTGTAAGAGTCGCTGTTTTTTCTTTTTCGTGAATCTGGTAATCGCCGTCTTTTTCAAGGCGCGGAACAATGCGGGCAAACTCCTGATACATTTTTGAACTTTCCATATCGGGCGCAGAAATTATAAGTGGCGTGCGCGCTTCATCAATCAGAATAGAATCAACCTCGTCAATAATGGCATAATTTAACCCGCGCTGAACGCGATCGTGAGCGCTAAATGCCATATTGTCTCTTAGATAATCAAAGCCAAACTCATGATTCGTGCCGTAAGTAATATCTGCAAGATACGCCTCTTTTCTTGAAACCGGCCTTAAATAGCTTTCTATGACTTTGAATCCGCCCACTATATCGCGCTCCTCATCTCTTTTGTAATCCTGAAACGATGCATTATCATTTCCATTTTTGAAATTTGAAATTTGAGATGCCGCTTGATATCCGGGATCATATAAATATGCGGACTCATGCGCTATACATCCCACAGACAGCCCAAGCGCGTGGTAAATTTGGCCCATCCAGACGGCGTCCCTTTTGGCAAGATAATCATTTACCGTGATAATATGCGCCCCCTTGCCGCAAAGAGCGTTAAGGTAAGCGGGCAGAGTGGCCGCGAGCGTTTTTCCCTCGCCCGTTTTCATTTCGGCGATTTTCCCCTGATGAAGCACTATTCCGCCCATTAGCTGAACGTCAAAATGCCTCTGTTTTAGGGTTCTTTTTGATGCCTCCCTTGCAAGAGAAAATGCTTCTGTGAGATATTCATCTATTGCGCTTTTCCCCTGACATTTTTTTTTCAAATCCAAGCTTGCCTCCAGCAGTTTTTCGTCTGAAAAATCTTCCAGCGCTTTTTCGCGGAAATTAATTTCTTTCACAATTATTCCCAGTTTTCCTAAAAGTTTTTTATTGTCGTTTCCAAAAATTCTTTCTAAAAACCTCATAATCTTATACTAAGATTAACCTCTTTTTTTGTAAATAACAAAAACCCCGCCGAGGGCGGGGAAATCTACTTTTTTCTTCCGGAAATAAACCTTTTTAGTTTTTCTTTTACTGACCACTGGTCGATTCGCGCTATTTCCTTGATTCTTCTCGCCCATTTTCTGGCGCGGGTGATTCTTTTTCCCTTATACCTCTTTACCGCTCTTTGAAGATCTTCTTTGGCTATGTTTATCGCCGTTCTTAAATCTTGGTCAATCGCCTCCACGCGCAATTTTTTCTTGGGCAGATACAGCTGAACTTCCGCCCGAAAAACATCTCCTTTGCGATGATGGCGCCCAACTTTTCCAATTTCCACCCATATCTCGATTTTTTCTCTTTGCCCGGCCTGAGTGATTTCGGGACCAAAACCGCCAAGCGTTTTCTCAACCTCCCCTATTTTCTTTTCCGTCCATTCTTTGAGAGATTCGGTAATCTGTATATTGGTGCTTTTGATATTGATTTTCATATTAATGTTTTATTCTATACTATTAAAAACATATTAAGCAATTATAAGCCAATTTCTTGAGTTTCTTCCTCCAGTTCTATTTTAAATTTACCCTTCACCGATTTCTTGATTAAAGCAACCAATTTTTTGACATCGCTGAATCTGGCATTGCCCAAATTGACTATAAAATTAGCGTGTTTCTCGGAAATTTTCGCCCCGCCGAATTTTTTTCCTTTTAGCCCGCATTTTTCTATAAGCCATCCGGCAGGAACGATGCCTTTTTTGTTAAAAACTTTTAATTCGGGAAATTCTTTCAACAATCCATTATTTTTTATGGATTTTTTATGATTCTTAAACACGCAACCAGATGAAGGGTGGTCAAGCGGTTGATTTTTAAGCTTTTCTCCTCTGTGTTTGATTATCTTTTTTAAAATCTGACTTTTCTCGCCCTTCTTTAAAATTAAAACGGCGCTGATAATAATAAAATTCTTTTTCTTTTTAAAAATGCTTTCCCTGTAGCCAAAAAGGCAGTTTTTTTTGTTCAATATCTTAATTTGAAAACTTTTTGCGTCAAATACTTCAACTCTTTCAATCACATCAGACATAGAAAAGTCAAAGGCCCCCGCATTGCCATATATTGCGCCGCCTATTGTCCCCGGAATCCCGGTTGCCCATTCTAATCCCTCAACGCCCAGATTTAAGGATTCAGAAACTATTTTAGATAATGGCACTCCCGCTTCGCAAGAAATTTTGCATTTTGAGTTGTAGTTTTGAACCCCAAACACTGAGCTTTGAACCCTTATTACAATCCCCAAAAATCCTCTGTCTTTTGCCAAAACATTGCTGCCCTGTCCTAATATAAAAAAAGGCAAATTTTTTTCTTTTGCCAATGTTATTGCTTCAATAATCTCTTCTTTTGACGCTGCTTCAACAAAATAACGCGCTGGACCGCCGATGCGAAAGGTGGTGTAATTTTTTAATAAAACATTTTCCCGAAGTTTCATTAAATTTCAAGCTAAGGATATTATATTAATTTTACTCCTTAAGTTTTATGCCCTGAATTTTATTTTGATGGGTCTGGGCAGTTGACCCCGATCTATGTCTTTAGTGGGTGCGTACACCCAGACCCAAGCTTATTATAATAGATTCAAATAAAAAAGCAAAAGACCTCGCTCGAGGGAGGCCTTTTGCCGACAATAGATCGGTTACCTTTTGGGGTTTTCACCCACTACTGGCATTTTAGCAAATTTAAATTTTTTGTCAAGCGGAAGCGGAAATCCTGACATAAAAACCAGAGCGGGACCCAACGGGTCCCGCCATCGCCACACTTACGCAGGACGGCCATTCCTTGCCTTCGGAATCTTGATCCGAACGCGCCTTCTGTCGTCAGGGCGAAAATTGAGTCCGCACTCGGGACAATGCTTCACTCGGGAAGCAGCCAGTCCGAACTGCCTGAGATACTTGGGATCAGTCGGAAACCGGACAGGAGATCTCCCCCCTTCGCAACCACGACAGACAAACTCAATTGCCCCAACAACGTTGAACAATCCGGCCGATCTGCCTCTGTTCATCCTGCATTACCTCCTTAGCGATGGAATAAAAATTATCTTACTCTACTTTTACCTCTAAGTCAATGCTTGTGGCTTCGTTTGGAAAAAGCGTTTCTATTTCTTTTGTTTTCTTCTCAATTAAATCTTTATCGCCCATCAGCTTGGCAATTCTTAAATAAAGAAAATGCGAGGAAGAAATGCGCGGCTCTACGTCAATTACCTTCTTGGCTAAATCCAGCGCCTCTTGGTGTTTTTCCTGAAGTATTTTTATCTGGGCAAGATACCAATAAGAGTAGGGGTTTTTGGGCGAAAGCTTTAGCGTTTCATTTAAAACCTCTTCTGCCCTAATTAACATATCAGGATCTTTTTCGCCCAATAAATTATAAATCTGGGCGAGATTAAGACGGCTGTAAAAACTGTAAGGGAATTCTTTTCTGGTTTTTTCTAAAACTTCTGCTGCATATGCCAGATCTTTTTTGGAGGCAAGATTTTCCTCAAATTTAGCCCTGATTTCTCTTGCGTAATGTTCCCGGATCTGAATTGCCCCAAACGAAGAGGCATTTTGGGATTTTATGTAAAAATCTGTTTTTTTATCAATGGGCCAGTCTTTAACCATCTGGGTGATATAATAATTAGTTGCTATCGGCCTGAATATGAACACGTAAAAAGAAAAGGTAAAAATCGCGAAAATAAGGGCTATGCCGATTTTTTTTGGGGAGTTAATTTTTTTGCGGACAACAAGCGCGCCGTCGGGCTTAACCTCCTTTTGTTCTCTTTCCAGCGATGCCAAAAAGGCCAAAACAAAAAAGAACATAAAATAACTTACCGGCGTATCAAAAACAGTAAGATTCTGCAAAAAATAAGCTATTAAAAGCGAGGTAAATGACGCCGCCAGCCAGAAACTCAATTTCTGCCTTAAAAATCCCCGCCAGAGAAAATAAAGCGCATAAATAAAAATGGAAAGATAAGCAATAAGCCCCGTGAATCCGGAATTAACGAGGGTGTCAAAAACTACATTATGCGCCTTATCGAAGTGGGTTTCCCCTCCGTATTCTGGTAAAAACAATCTTGCGTCAAAATGCCTTGCAAAGGCATCTTCAAAGTTTGCCGGACCCCAGCCCAAAACAGGCCTTTCTTTTGCCAATTTCCAAGAGACGCTCCAGACGGTTGTTCTTGATCTGGTAGAATGTTGATTAAGCGCTTTCTGCCCAATGCTTTCGGGGATATGAAACAAAATAATTAAAGACAAAAGCAGGACGATAAAAACAGCCAAAAAAACCCTGCCTATCTTTTTTATTCTTTGATCTTCTTCTCTGAAAGCCAGGTAAAGCAAATAAAGCATAATTATCCCCAGAAACGCCGAAATTGCCGCAGCTCTCGCGGTGCTGTAAAACAAGGCAAGAGCCGAAAATATCATTGCAAGGGCCGAAAGAAATTTAATTTCTTTTTTAAAAAACAAAAAGATTTTGGGAGAAGAAGGCCGATCCTCAAAGAGAAGATAAGCGGATAAAAAAAGGATGAACACAAGATATGTGCCCAAAAACGAGCTGTTCCCAAGCCAAGTTCCGTGCCGAATGTCTAATCCCGGCCCCAATCCGAATTTAGCGAGCACCGTTGAAAGCGATACCAATAATCCCACAAGCATAGATGTGAAAATAAACTTCTCCCAGTGCTTTTTATTGAAAAAAGAGTTCGTTGAAATAAAGAAAAGGAAAAGATAAAAAATCAGCATCCAGCCGGTGCCTCTTTCAAAATTTTCCCAGAGACTCTTTTGTAAATTGATGCCAAAAAACGAAGCCAAAAAAAGAACAAAAATAAAAACAAACAACAAAACATTGAATGTATTTCTGCATAAACTCGGCGCCTTGTTGTTCGCCAGAAAGAGGATCCAGAGAAAAAATATCAAATGCGAAAAAAATAATATGTAAAAAATCTTGGAAGAAATATATCCATAGAATAACGGCCAAATAAAAATCGGAACAAAAAGAATTAGTTGGGTGTTAAAAAATAAGATCCGAAAAAGAAAATTATTGATTTTTGCGCTATCGGCTTTCATCATAAAAGCTTATTGATTAACCAAGAAAAATCAATTAAAATCAAAAAATGCACCTGCCCCTATCTTTCAAAAAGATTTTGGTATTCTTGGGCGATTTAATATTGTTTTTTATATCGCTTATTATAACCTTATCTTTGCGTTTTGGAAAGAATCTTTCTCTGGACACATTAAGGGAACATTTATATCCTTTCTTAATCCTGCTCGTGCTCTGGATGTTTTTCCTTTTTGTCCTGGGCGGTTACAATCTTTCAAATTTTCAAAGAAAAAAATCAATTTTTTTAAGAATTTCCATCTTTGGGATTTTAACTGCAATAAGCGCGGCCATATTCTTTTATCTGCTTCCCGGATTTAATATCTCCCCCAAAACAAACCTCGCTGTTTTTTGCATTATTTTTGCAGCTTTGCTTTATTTCTGGAGGAATTTAATCACAAAAATATTCTCTTCTTATTTAAAACAAAGGTTTTTGGTTTTTGGGGAGAACGCTGATGCTAAAACATTGATTAGCTACTTGCGGCAATCGCCCCAATTGGGGTGGGAATTTGTCGGTTCAATCAACGAAAAAGACGCAAGAAATATCACTCGGATCGTCAAGGAAAAAAATCCGGATGTAATTATTATTGCCCGCCAAATTAGCGCCAGTCCAAAATTAAAAGAGATTTTCTACAATCTTTTGGGACAAAAAATAAGTTTTATCGCCCTGGAAGACGCCTATGAGTTATTTTTCAGGAGAATACCTGTCAATTTTATAGATCAAATCTGGTTTTTGGAAAATTTACAGGAGGGAAAAAAGGAGTTTTATGACAAAACCAAGAGGGTTTTTGATATATTGCTTGCCGTTTTCTTTTTTATCATCTCATCCCCTCTTTGGATAATTATTCCCCTTCTGATAAAATTAGACGACCGGGGACCTGTTTTTTATCTTCAGAAAAGAATGGGTAAGGGTTTGAAAATATTCACCATCTTTAAATTCAGAACCATGCAGAATGCCATAATTAGAAAAAATCCTCCCTGGACCAAAGGACAAAATGATCGGCGCATAACGAGATTCGGGAAAATTTTAAGACTTCTCCATTTAGATGAAATTCCGCAGATGATAAATATCGTGCGGGGAGATATTTCCTTTGTCGGGCCCCGACCTGAAAGTTTAGATACAATAAAATTCCTTGAAAAAAATATCCCCCATTACCAGTTAAGACACATCATAAAGCCCGGATTTATTGGCTGGGCAACCATAAATATCGCCCGTTTAGCGGAAAACGGCAACATAGAAACTATTGAACAAAAAATTCGTTTTGATAAAAAGAAGGTGGAATACGATTTCTATTACATAAAAAAGAGATCAATTTTTCTTGATTTAGAGACTATTTTAAAAATGTTTATGGTCTATTTAAAACCAAGATTTTGATTTTATGAATATGCTTATCACAGGAGGAGCGGGTTATATCGGCAGTTTTTTTATTAAAGAAATTTTAAAATGCGACAAAATTTCAAAAATTTTTGTTGTTGATCTAAAAAAACAACCAAAAGATATTTTGCCAAACAAAAAAATTTTTTGGATTCAATATAATCTTGCAGAAAACGGATGGCAGGATTTGCTGGAAAAAGAAAAAATAGACATTGTAATCCATTCGGCTTTTAGAATAAGAAGTGCTTTTGGAAAAATAAAAAAAAACGAAAAAGAGAATTTTGAATTATGTAAAAATGTTTTTAATTTTTGCTTTGAGAATAATATTCCCAAGCTTATTTATTTAAGCAGCGTTGCCGGCTATGGCGCGAGAAAAGAAAACATAGGAAAAATATTAAAAGAAAAGAACGCCCTGATGGAAAAAAAATCTCCATACGGAAGTCAAAAAAGAAAAGTGGAAATAATTTTGTCTAATCTCATTGGCGAAAAAAAACCTTTTACAAATACGTTTGTTTTGCGCCTCGCGAGCGTAACCGGCCCTTATGGACAAAGCTTAAAACAAAAATTTGGACTTATTACTGTTTTAAAGAAAGCCCTGCCTTTTATTATCGAAATCAATAAAAATTGGGGGCGTCAATGGGTTCATGAGCGCGATGTGGTAAATATTTTATGCGCCCTGTCGCTGGAAAAAAATGTTAATGATTCAAAATTAGCCATTTTTAACATCGCCCCGGAAGATTTTTTAACCGCAAAGGACATAGGAAAACTATTGAATAAAAAAATCATTAAAGCTCCTCCTTTTTTAATGAAAATGTTTCTTTTCTTCCTTTGGCCGGTAAGCTTTGGAAAATTAATTCCGCCCGCCGCAATCAATGGCCTGGTTTATCCAATAAAAGTTGACGGTTCAAAAATAAAAAATATCGGCTTAAATTATCGATATTCATCAAAAGATTCT